>ONYG01000082.1 GCA_900321995.1 uncultured Methanobrevibacter sp.
AAATTGGTTTTTACTTTAATCTTCTTATCCCTTATTTCACAGGAGATCTTATTGTCCTTATCTACAAATATCTTAGCTTCTGTTCCATCATGAATCTTTTTCGCTTCAAATTTGGTGAGATTTAATCCTGCTTCAAGAGTCATAAGGGGATTGAGTTTTAAATCTTTCTTTTGTCTGAACTTTTCATTCGCTTCTTTGGCTGAGGTTCCCTTATCCACTTCTTCTGCAACATACCAAGCTCTTTCTATAATCTTGTCCACATTTTGCTCTGGAGGAATGACTCCTTTTGCTTCATAATGTCTCATTAGCTTTAGAACTTCTTCTTTAGTTACTTCCTCTTCAATGCAAGATGCTGCAAGTCTTGTCATTACTGGGCCGTATCCTGCTCTTCTAAAGCTTGCCCAAATGGATTCCTCATCATCCTTATAGAATCTTCCTTCGACTATTCTATTGATAACTTTTCCATTTAGATACGCAATATTTGTCAGGCTTGACCTTGAATAGGTGTTCATCTTATGCTTTAAGGATTTCATGTTCCTTTTTCCAGGAATAGTTCCCTTTTCTATCTCTTCCTCTAGAATTTCAATAGTTGTTTTTGGAAGCAATTTTCTAGTTTCCTTACTTATTGTAAGGTCATTTTTTAGAATGTCCTTTCTTATGAATCTTCCAGATATCTTCTTTGGTGATATGACTTCTGGAATAAGATGAAATTCTATTTTTTTCTCAAATTTCTCGGATAAAAACTCGTTTATCGCATACCAACGAATCACATTTCTGTTAGGAAAGTCTTGAGGCATTCCAAGAAAGCTTCCTTCATCTATAAATCGTTGAGCTAAATTTTTTACTTCATCTAAACTAATATCTGCTGCAGTTATGTAATCTGTAACACCATCCTCATGCATTTGGGCTAATCTAATCGGTACGCTATAGGATAAGATAAGCCTATGATGCAATCCTTCCACTCCAACTACCTTATCTGCTCCTAAAGCCTTAGCCATTTTTGCTCTTGCTTCAAAAGGAGTGAAAAATGGTGCGTGATTGGCACTATATCCTTTGTTAAGGTAAATAACAAGTTCAGTATTTTTCTCTTCAGCTATTTCCTTTCCTTTTTTTATCAGTTCTTCATGTCCCTTATGAACAGGGTCAAAATCTGCACTTATAGCTATCATATTAGTTTTTCCTGAGTTTTTATTAGTAATGAAATAAAATGAATTTTGTAAATTTAATAATTTAAAATAAGTAAAAAATAGTTTAAAAGAAGTAGAATAAATAATATTTAGTTATTTGTCTTGAATTCAAATAATTATTTATATTATTTATCCGATTTTATCAATAATTGTTATTTTTCATGAGTTTTGATAGTAATTAGTATCCATCATCTAAAACATTTAATACACCAGTAATCACTAGCCAAATTCCAATCAATGATCCAAGAACAAATGGGTTTTGGATATAAGTTCCGATAATTATATAGATTACACCTAAAACAATTCCAAGGATTCCCATCCAGAATCCATATTTGCTGTCTCTGTTTCCAACGATCACTATTAATCCGATGATGATTAGGAAGATTCCAGCTAAATAAATGGTTAGTGCTGTTAAAAATGCAAAGAGGCTTGGGTTGAATATTAATCCTAAGCTTACAATCAACATTATCAATCCAAGTAGGACATTTAAGATTCCTCTTGTAGTGTTGTATTCAACTTCGGATATTCCATTTGCAAGCAAGAAGATTGAAAGCAGAAGTACGGATAATCCGAGAATATCTGCTGCTGCAATTACTCCAAAGAGTGGGAAAGCTATTATGATAATACCAAGGATAATTGCAATTATGCTTATTATAGTATTTTTATACAAGTGTTTTTCCTCCTTAAATTTAAGAATTTTCTTTATATAATAATTTTTTTTAATAATTTTTAATGTATTGTACTAGCATTAATATAAACGATATATTTATTTTTTTAATAATTTTCTAATGCTGTATTTTAGCATTAATATAAGCAATATAATTTTAAGTTTTATAATATTTAATTTTTATTAATTAGATTAAGATACTGTTAAGATAATGTTAATTAATGTTATTAATATAAAGGTAAATGTTTAGTTGGAGTTTTTGACTTGTTTAAGTCTGAGAATTTAACTTCAGCAATCCATTCTTTTTTACAGTCACAATCATGTTCTATTTTGGACTGGTCAAAGTTAGAACCAATTATCTTATATTTTAATTCTTTATTGCATTTTTTACAGTTATATGGGCCTCTTCTTGAACCGAATCCTGAAGTGTCCATCAATGCAGGTATTTTGACATTGTCTCTGATGGTATTTATGACTTCAATGGTTGACCAAATCCATGGTGGATTGTATGATCCTCTTTTCCAAAGTCTTTCAATCAATGTTCCCCTATGGATTGTAGCAGGACAGCAGGAAACTCTATCTACACCAATATCTTCACAGTAGCTTGCTGTTTCGATAGCTTCATCTATTGCTTCTCTTTCAGATAGGAGAATAGGCTTTACAAAGATATATCCTTTGGATTTTATATTGTATTGTTCTTTAGCCTCTTTGATTGTATTTATCGCCTTTTCAAAGGTTTTGTTATTGAAACCCTTATTGATCTTGTTTAATCTGGTTTCCTCATTAGAGGTTTCTAAACCTATGCTGATTTCAAATAACTTGTCACCAATTATTTCAAAGATTTCATCAAGAACTTCTTTTTTAACATATTCTGGTCTTGATTCTACAACGATTTCGCTGATTTCTTCTGAATCTGCTAATTTTTGAAGAATATAATCTCTTGCTTCCTTAGGAACTTCCTCTGGATTTAGGAAACTTCCTGATGCAAAGAGCTTTATAGCTATTTTGTCTCCATTTTTATAGTCCTCAGCATAGTCCCATTTGCTTAACTCCTTTTCGAAAAGTTCGATAATTTTTGGAGTTTCTATAGGCTTTAGGTAACAGTCAGATATATAGCTGCACATTGTACATCCTCCACTTGGACCAAGAGCCCATGAACAACCTGGAGTTGGTAATATGAGAAATATTGTTTTTCCCTTTCCTGAATATAAAAGATCTTCTTGATACCAGCTTGTAGAGAGTCTATCCAATTCCTTTGGCTTTGCATATTCGATGGATTTGTCTCTAATTTCTTTTGTTAAGTCTCTAATTTCCATTGTTTTACCTTTTTATCTAATTAATAAAATTATCATTATAGATTCATAAATATTTGTTATAAAACTTTCTTTGTTATATTGTCCTATAATGTATAATAATATATGGTTATTTTTTTATTTATAGTTTTAAATTATATTTATAGTTTTAAATCATGTTTTATCATATGGTTTTTGCTATAGTTTTCACCTTTTTTTGCTATAGTTCAGTTTTCTATTTTTTTATAAAAAATTAGTGAATTTAGTATTAAAAAATTATTATTTTTGGATTGAAAATTAATAACTTTGTTTGTTGAATATTAAATGTTCTATTGTAATAAAATTAATTTTAACTATTTTATTCTTAATTTGTATATTATTTAAAGGTTTGTTTTAATATTTATTAACTAATTTACTTTATTTTTCAATTTTTATTAATTTTTAAGAATGTTTTAATATTGGTTTTTAGAATATTGAATGATTAATTTTTTTAAAATTAAATTTTGTTCTGTTTAATTATTATTATAAATTATATATTTTTGTATATTTTTTTAAAAAATTATTAAACAATATTTTATAGTATATAAATTTTTCTAAATAATTCAAATAACAAATACTTTATAAGCTCAAAACAAAAATAAAAATTGGTGATAAATATGAAATTTGGTATAGAATTCGTACCTCAAATACCATTAGATGAACTCGTAAGATTAGTAAAAATTGCTGAAGACGTAGGTTTTGAATACGCATGGATCACTGACCACTACAACAACAAAAACGTATACGAAACCTTAGCATTAATTGCATCTGAAACTGAAACCATTAAAATGGGTCCTGGTGTAACCAACCCATACGTAAGAAGCCCTGCAATTTCTGCTTC
>ONYG01000139.1 GCA_900321995.1 uncultured Methanobrevibacter sp.
TCGTTAATTAAAATATCGATACATTCTTCTTCGGATAATGCTTGCTTTTTTCTTCTCATTTCTCTAAACATATTAATTATTTTAGTTTTACTTATAAAAATAGTTAATTAAATTCTGTAAAAGTTAGTTTAGAGGAGTTAAATAAGTTTTTGATAAATATTGGGTAAAAATAGTAAAATCTCAAATATTTGTGATTATAATTAAAAATAAGTAAAAATTAAATAAATATAACTTAAAAAAAATAAAAAAAGTAAGCTGATTATTCAAACCAGCTTTTAGATGATTCAATAATCTCATCTACGATTATTGGTGCAGAACCAATGTATGTATGAGGATCCATGATTCTTTCTACATCTTCTTTAGTTAAGAATTTGCTTGCATCAGGGTCTTCAAGGATAAGGTCTGCAAGAAGGAGTTTTTCCTTATTTGCCTTAATAGCATTCTTTCTAGCTACTCCATAAGCGGTTTGCTTACCCATTCCTGCTCTAGTGAGTTCTGCCATTAATCTTTCAGCCATGATTAATCCATTGGTGAAATTCAAGTTTCTTTCAATGTTTTCATCATAGAAAATGAGATTGTTCATAAGCTTGATTGTTAAGTTGAGAATGTAGTCAGTAAGAATACATGACTCTGGGAACATGATTCTTTCACAGGAAGAGTTAGTTAAGTCTCTTTCGTGCCAAAGAGGGTTGTTTTCCATAGCTGCATTCACATAGGATTTAACGATTCTTGCAACACCACAGATACGTTCTGCAGTAATTGGGTTCATCTTATGTGGCATGGTACTACTGCCCACTTGTTTTTCAGGGTCAAAGAATTCTCCTAACTCTTGAATTTCAGTTCTTTGTAAGTTTCTAACTTCAAGAGCGATTTTGCTTAAGGTAGTTGCAATGTTTGCAAGTGTAGCAATGAATTCTACATGGTTGTCCCTTTGCAATACTTGGTTTGTAATTGGAGCAGGCTTAAGTCCTAAGATTTCAGAAACTTTCTTGTGGATTTCCCATCCGTCAGTTCCAAGAGCTGCGGTAGTTCCAACAGCGCCGTCCATCATACCGAGACATACATTGTCCTTTGCATGTTGCAATCTGTCATATTGTCTGTGAAGCTCATCTGCCCAGATAGCAAATTTCATTCCATATGTAGTTGGAAGAGCATGTTGACCATGGGTACGGCCAATGCAGACTTTAGTCTTGTTTTCTTCAGCTAACTTAAGGATGATTTTAGTTAATCTTTCGATTTTTTCTTCTAAGACTTCAATTGAGTCTTTTAAGAGTAAAGAGTTTGAACTATCAACAATATCATTAGATGTTGCTCCAAAATGGACATATTCTCCAGCTTCGCCTTCACAGACTTCACTTAATCCTTTTGAAAGGGATGCAATGTCGTGTTTGGTTTCAGCTTCGATTTCACTTACTCTTTCTAAGGTAACATATTCAATGCTTGCTTTTGCCTTGATCTCATCTGCATATTCCTTTGGAATGATTCCAAGCTCTCCTTCAGCTTGAGCTAATGCAGATTCAATATCCAACATTCTTTGTTGCTTGTTTTCCTGTTCCCAGATTCTTTTCATTTCTGGAGTTCCATATCTAAATTCAATAGGGTGTATAGCCATTTAAACTCTCCTTTAAATTGGTAGATTCTTATAATTCTAATTTGAATAATTCTATTATTCCAAACATTATAATGATAAATCTTATATTCATAAGACCATTTAGAATATACATTATTATTTTTGAATTTTAGATTAAATATATTTTATTACTGATTATTTTATTATTTTATTTTAAAATCAGATTTCTTATTAGAATATTATTTTTTTATTTTCATCTTGAGTTTCTAAATATAAAACTTTATTAATATTTAACAAAAAAATTATATTAGATAAAATTTGTTAGATATACTTATTAGATTATTTAAAGTAAGCATAATTAAAATTAAATATGTTTTCTTTGGGGTGATAAAATGGATTTTTCTGTTAAGGATTTTAATGTACGGCTTAGAACCATTCGTCTTAGAGAAGCAATAATCGCTATGGTTATTTGTTTTATTATAAACAGTTTATTCTGTGACTTTTTCGGCATCTATGATCCTGATTTAGAGTACATTTTTTATTTTGTATTCATGATTCTATTCTTTATATTTGCTTCCTTTGGTACAAGAGGGTTTAAGCAAGATTTTGACAGTCTCTTTAAGGGAATAAATACATTTAAGGTTATAATGCTTGCAATCTTAAACATGCTTTTTGCAATAACTGTTTCTAACTTATTATTCGATCCATTTTCTTCAGTTAATGCCTTTCATATGCCTTTAGCTAATGCTTTTCATGTGCCTTTAGCTAATGCAAGTATGGGTGGCGGCTTGGCATTTGTTTTTGAGTTAATATCTGCTGTTTGCATAGCTCCAATTTCTGAAGAGCTTTTATTCAGAGGAGTTTTATTCAATAGGATAAAGATTAAAAAAGGCGTATTTGTTGGAATGATTGTATCTTCACTATTATTCTCTTTAGGACATTTCTATGGTCCGCAGCCTCTTATACATGTATTTACATCTTTCATGTTTGGAATGCTGATGTGTGTTTTCTTCTTAAAGTATGATAATATTTTAATGAATATTGCTGTTCATTTAGTTGGAAACTTGATGTTGTATATTTTAGATTACACTCCAATTTTCTCAATTTTCCAAATGGAACCATTTTCAATGATAGTTGGACTTTTAGCATTAGTTTCATTATTCTTTATTCCAGCATACATTTTTTATTATGCTGTTAAGTTAAAATGACCTAATGTATTTATAAAAGTTCATATAAATTTATATTTTTAATATTTTTAATATTTTTAGATATTAATGAAAATTAGATGCTTTCTGCTCATATTCCTTTATTAAAAAATTCAATCTATATGTGGTGTTAAATTGGATTTAAGTGTTACAGATTTTAATGTTAGGTTAAGAACCATAAGGTTGCGTGAAGTTATTCTAGCGGCTATTATAGCTTTTAATGTGGCTATGGTCATAGTAGTTTTTCTTCCAATGTTTGAGGGATTTGAGGAGTATGTATTTGCTATATTTATGGTCCTGTTGATTCTCTTTTTCGCTTGGGCATTAAGAGGGACTCATGGTCTTAAAGATAATTTTTCACAGATTTTTGAAAGGGAATACAGTCGTGAGATATTATATGTGTTGATCATTAACTTCATATTTGCTATGTTTATCGTTTCCTTTTTTGCAACAATTGACGCTTTCTCTAATCCTATTGCTGAGCCGATAAGTGAAATGGTGGAAGCTAGTTCAGGATATATGGGTACATGGGTTTTCATATTGGAAATTTTCTCTGCAATAATTCTTGCGCCAATCATTGAAGAATTGTTCTTTAGAGGGGTTTTATTCAATAGATTGAAAATTAGAACTGGCTTAATTATTGCAATGTTAGTATCATCATTTTTATTTGCAATTGGTCATGAGTTTGGAGGAATGACTAGCGCATTCCTATTTGGAATGTGTATGTGTATAATTTATTATAAGACGGATAATATCCTTTTGACTATGACTATACATTGTTTAAATAATCTGATTGGGACCATTTTTGATTTCACAACTTTGCCTGATATTTTAATGGAAATGCCTTGGCTTATTATCACTTGCATAATTTCAGGCATTTGCGGTATTTTAATATTGCTTTATATTTATAAAAATCTTAAGGCATTTAGGTCGGCCAATGATTAATATAAATTAATTTTATTCTTTATTTTTAGTTTTTAGTTTTTAAGGGCGATTTTTTAACATTCTTATTTTTTAGTTTTTAATAATTTTTTATTTTATTATCTTTACTTCTTATCTATTTTTCATATAAAATTTTTAAATTTCCCGAAAGATTTATATATGATGTAATATAATTTTTACATATGAAGATGTAACATAATTTTAACATTTGGAAAATATTTGTTACAATTATTTAGATTTTCATAAGATTATTGTTATCTAAATATGACTTAAGTGATTATATGAAAACAATTATAAGATACTTAAGGCAGGAAGTTAAGATGAGCCAACAAGACTTAGCCGCGTCTGTTGGAGTAACTCGTCAAACGATTAATGCCTTAGAAAATGGAAGATATAATCCTTCTTTACTTTTATCCTATAAAATAACAAGAGTCTTGAATGAAGCAACATATGGTGATGATTTAGACTCCTATTTAAGTATAGAGGATATTTTTAAAATTGATGATGACGAACTTTGATTTTGGGGATGATAATTATGATTTTAGATATTTATAAAGATTCTTTAGAATACTCTGCTAAGGATTTAAAGACCCTATTGATTTTGGGAGCATGTTACTTTTTAACTTTCCTTTTCCTTCCGATTTTTTTAATATACGGATATTCTTACAGAGTTACAAAAATTGCAGTTGAAGGTATGATTAACGGTGATGATCCATTGCCTGAGTTTGATAATGTTATTGACATGTTTGTTGATGGAATAAAGGTTGTTCTGGTTTATATAGTATATCTATTGATTCCAATTATAGTATTTGTCTTATTTGCATTATTATCCAGTGCAATTGGAGGATCTGGTGAAACAATTCTTATGGTTCTTGGAACATTAGTTACAGTTATTCTTATAATATTTGCTTACTTAATGTCTATGATGGGTGTTGCAAATATGGCAAACTATGACGGTTCCTTATCAAAAGCATTTGATTATAAGGAAATAATTGACATTATCCAATCTATTGGCCTTGGAAGATGCATTGCTACATATATTGGATTAATCATTATTGCTTTAGCAATTTATGTCACTGTATTCCTATTGCTTTTCTTCATATTCGGATTCTTTGGAATCTTCACTGGAACTTTAGGATTTGATATGGCAGCAGCAGGAATATTCTTCTCAGGATTTTTCTTGACTAACTTAATAATGTTATTCATTGTAGGTCCTTTCAACATGATCTTGCAATCAAGAGTCAGTGGATTATTGTACAATCTTCATTAGGTGAGTAAATTAA
>ONYG01000160.1 GCA_900321995.1 uncultured Methanobrevibacter sp.
GATATTTCAAGATTATTCATCCAATGCTATGGCGTAAACTACATAGAGCATCCTAGATTAGAATCACTTCTAAAATATAATCATATAACTGCTAAGGATTTCATGCCCGGTGCAGAAGAAGCGAAAGCCTTTGAAAAGAAGGAATATATCAAGTTACACCAATCAACATTAAGAAAAGTAGATGTTCTTGCCAATATACTTAATCGGGCTATAGACAGAACATTGAGGGTTCGATCAAAGTGGTGGCAGATATTCGGATTGTCGCCACAGGGGATATATGAAAGCATAACAAGCAGATGGTGGTGTCAGATTTTGTTGTCTTTATTATCAATGATTATTGGGGCTGTTATAGGTCATTTTTTATAATAAGTCAGGTGCAGCAGAGATCATCAGTTGCCGCAGAGCAATGGAGTTTGCAATAAAGTGGATGTATTCGGTCGATGTATCCCTTACTATGCCTTATCAGGATAATCTGATAAGGCTTATTCGCACTGAGGAATTCAGAGATATCATCGATGAAGATCTCATGAAGCGTAACAGGACAAGCGTAGAAAGTTTCGTTGGGGGTGATGTACTTGAAAACTCATCTATTAGGCTTAGATATAAGGTGGTTTCATGAAAAGGGAAAATGTCAGATTTTGGGATTAATGAAATGCTTGATATGCAGTGTGCACTACAGGAAAAATATAAAGATAAATGAGAGCATATTTCACCAGAGGCAGGCAAAAATAAGTTGCTGTGGATGATAGGTGAAGTTGGAGAAGTAATAGACCTAGTTAAAAAACATGGGCCACAGGCAGCTGAGATAGATAATCCAGAGCGCAATCATCTTATTGAAGAAATGGCTGATGTTCTTATGTACTATAATGATGTATTGCTTTGCTATGGAATAACAGCGGACGAGTTAAAAGAACCCCATACAAGCAAGTTTGAGAAGAATATGAATAGCTGGTAGTAGGGAAATTGAGGTTTTTACATGTTGATTAAAATAGGAGAATTTGATTGTACGGAGTGTTGGGATGGTGTCTTATAAAAAACTAGCTAACTAATTTAGTCCAAAGTTAGATGGAAGAACACCTTTTGTTGTATGAAAGGTTGAAATGAGGTGAATGCATATGCTGGAATTTATAAAAATCATCAACAACGACTACGCAGGAGTGTTGTCTTTGCTCACTTCTCTAGTTATGGTCGTTATCACAATTATTTATGTTATGCATACTAAAAGTCAAGCATATTACGCTAAAGAATCAGCGGAACTCGTAGCGAAGCAAATAAAAACAGATAAGCAGCCATGTGTTGTCCCACATGTATCTGACTCTAATGGGACTGCTTTTGAAGCAACTGACTATACGCGGATGCAATTGGGATTTACAATCAAGCTAAAAAATTTTGGTGATTCACCGGCAATAAATATTTATACTTTAGCAGATATAGAGTTACAATTTTTGATGGATCCTGATGGAAACAAAAAGATGCTTCCTGCATCTTTACTCCCAAGTTTTACGCAGGCATTATCATCAGACGAGGAGACGGAAATTAATATCCATTTTGAAACGTCTGAAATTAAAACGTTGATTTGTGAGTTGAGAAAAACAGAGGAAATGAACTGGGAGCGTATCAGAACAAACCCTAGTCAAAATCATTATAATGGAGCAAATCTTATTATTCGTGTATTTTTTAAAAACATAATGGGGCAGTGGTTTGAAAGCGCCATTTCTTACGAAATAGCATGGTTGGAGTATAAGAATCCACCTGCACAAAAAACAAATAACTTAAATGAAAACACCATTCCACCTAAAGAGATTCATGAAGGCGATGAGTTTAAGGCGGTGCTGTCATCACATCATCTTGCACCATTTGTATTTACGATGACAACAGAAGAAAGTGTCATTAGTTTGTTGCAAAAATATACTGATGAGAGTCCGTGGTTATCGACAGTTCTAAAAGATAAATGCAATTAAGGTGTTGTCTACAGTGACAATGCAGCATTAAGCTTGATGACCATTGGAAAAGAGATTTTTTGATTTTGTAAAATGTATTTTTAAAAAATTAATATAA
>ONYG01000080.1 GCA_900321995.1 uncultured Methanobrevibacter sp.
ATAGTTATAAAACTCTTGTATTAACCTTACCGTCCTTAAATTCAATAGTTATAAAACTCTTGTATTAACCTTACCGTCCTTAAATTCTATTTCCAATTCATCATCCTTTTTTAAATCTTTTGCATAAGAAACAACTTTTCCGTCAGTTCTTGCTACTGCATATCCTCTTTGGATTGTTAGCAGCGGATTTAAAACTCCTAATTTATCCATATATGTCTTTAGAATAATCTGTTTATTATGTAAAATTGACTGAGGATCCTTAAAAACATTAGAACGCTTAACATTAGACAATCTTATTTTAGGATAATGAACCATTTCCTTTGAAGATGACTCCAATTTAGCCATTAAATTATCTGATTTCATGACTTTCTTTTCTAAAATCACATAAGGATTCTTAAATAAAGTCCTGCTCTTTATGTTTTCAAATTTGTCTAAATTGCTATTCAATTGCTTTTTCATCACATTATTTGCTCTTGAATCCAGATTATACAAATTTGATTTTATTTCATTTATATCAGGTACGGCAAGTTCTGCAGCTGCTGTTGGAGTTGCTGCCCTTAAGTCTGCCACATAATCTGCAATAGTAGTGTCAGTTTCATGCCCCACTGCACTTATTATCGGAGTTTCACAACTTAAAATAGCTTTTGCAACAATCCTTTCATTAAAAGCCCATAAGTCTTCTATGCTTCCTCCACCTCTACCAACTATAAGAGTATCAAGGTCAAACTCCCTATCCGCGAATAATATTTGGTCTACAATATTTTTTGGTGCCTGGCTACCTTGAACTAAAGAGGGAAATAGAATGATTTCACATAAAGGCCATCTTCGCTTAATTGTAATTACAATATCCCTAATGGCAGCTCCTGTCGAAGCTGTAACCACTCCAACTTTCCTTGGGAATTTAGGTATTGGTTTCTTTAATGATTTGTCAAAATATCCTGCTTCTCTTAGTTCCTTTTTCAATTGCTCAAAGGCAATATATAAGTCACCTCTACCGGCATCAATCATTTCCTTAACATACAATTGATATTTACCTTGTTCTAGATAAACATCAACCTTTCCCCTTACTAAAACTTTCATACCATTCTCTGGTTCGAATTTAAGCCCCCCAGAATCCCATTTAAAGAATACTGCAGGAATAATGCTATTCTCATCTTTCAGACTAAAATAGCGATGCCCAGAAGAATAATAATTTTTATAATTAGATATTTCTCCCCTTACATAGACTTCTCTTAAATTAGGATCCGAACCAATTTTTCCTTTTATATAATTTGTAAGTTGAGAAACTGAAACGTATTTATCTTCCATTACATAACCCCATAAGTTAATACAAAGTTTATACATTTGATTATTTATAAATATTTGCTATTTTATAGTATTATTCTAATGGTATAATAAGTTTGTTAAAATTTAAAAATAGAAAAAATGGTGTTTCTTTAAATAAGTTAAAAATAGTAAATTATCTATAAAAAGTTAAATGAATTCTAAAAAGAATTCAAATAACAATTTGCCAAACAATAAATTTTAGGATTTATATTTTAAAGGAAATAAATCCTTTTCAATTATAATATTAATTTTATAATATTAAAGTTTTTCGAATAAACTCAAATCAATATTATAATCCCATTTAAAATGGGGATGAAAAAGCCACCTAAAGCAAATTATTAAACTTAATTTTTTTATAAAGGTCTACACTGTGATACACTTAAGCCAAGAAAAGTAAAATGATTTTAAGAACTTCCATTAAGAAATCCAAAACCAGTTTATAATCCAATTCCATTGCATCACCTCCTAAAAACTTATTGTTTGGCATAATTTTTTTAAGGTGGCAAAAACCCAAAAATAGATTTATTATAAGTTATTTATAAGTATAACAAATTTAAAGACTTAGTTTTCAAAATAAGATAAATATTACAATAAAAATAGAAAATAAAATCATTTAAGAAAATTTATCCACATTGGAATCTTGATTCAATTTAAAAAAAAAGCAATCACTTAATAAAAATATTTAAAAACTCTATGCTCTCTTCATCAAGATGATCTTCAATGCTTTCCAATATATTGTCGATTGTGCCGTCAAATATTGCATAGGAAAGTGGCATATGCTCATAATCCCAATAATCAGACCTTTGAATAAAGCTAAGAAGGCTTAGGGCTTCAAGCAAGTCAAGGTCTTTTTTAGACAGTATCTTCTCCCAATCATTTTTTAATTCCACATCATGCTTTTCCTTAAGCAGATTCACATATTCATTATAATCTTCAATAGAAAGTTTGTATTTGAATAAAATGTTTACAAGAAGATAATTCAATCCGTCCAAGTCATAGTCCTTGCTCAATACATCCTTTTTAAAGTCATATTCCAAAATGTATCTCTCTTCCAAATCTGTTGTTTTTTCTATCTTTTCTAAAAAAGAGATATGAATTTCATCATATGAATCATAATATTCCCTAAGGCAATCCCTGAACTTGACTAGTTCACCTAATCTCTCGCACCATGAGAGTTTTTCTATATTCTCATCTGGAATCTTAGCCATTTCATTTGCTATCTTGTAAAAGTCACTCATGCCAATATGCCTCGAATAAATGCATCCTAAATTTGATATAAAATAATTAAAAATACGGTTAATTAAAATGTATTTTTAGTTGTATTGTTAATTATAATTGATTGTATATTTGATTAAATTAATTCAATTATCTTTTCCCAATAAAAGACAGTCGTACATACACACATACACACATCACATACATGCACACATCACATACATGCACACATCACATACATGCACACATACACACCATATATTTATTTCAATTATTATTTAAATTAGACCAAAATTTCAAAAAATTCCTTATTCAAATATTCGATATGGGTGATCAGTTGTCTTCTTTTCATCTGCAGCATCTTATGATTGTACATCAGGTCTTCATATCTGTCCCTGTCATATTCCTTTCCCATGTCCTTTTTGCATTGAAGCTTCCAAATTTCCCTGAATTGCTTGCTCATCTGGTCCTTAATGCTTTGCAATTCTAAAGTGGCTTTGTTGATTTCAGCAGTTAATTCATCTATTTTTCTCATAATACTCCTCCTGAATGAATTAACCCATTGCTTAAAAAAAAAAGATATGACCATATGCAAATTAATATTGGAATTGCTTATTTATAAATAGAGAACAAGAGCGTTTGAAAAGTAATGTTTTATCACAAAAAGATTAAAAGGGATGAAAATAAAAAAATGTATCCTTAATGATGGTTAAGAATCTCAGTAATTTCTTCAACACTTAAACCAGTAAGTTTAGAAGTTTCATCCAAAGAGTAATTATTAGAAAGGATATTAGATAAGATAGACTTCTTCAAATTAATATTTTCTTGTCTAAGTTCTTCTCTACCTTCTTCCATAAATCTTTCTTTAAGCTTCTTAGCACTAGGAGTTAAAACTACCATATCAGAACCTCCACAATTATTTTTAACCTCTTTATAACACCATTTAATTGCATAAAGCAATATAATATTCATCATATCATTATATTCTTCATCAGCCAGATTACTGATTTTATGAAAATTATCCATCAGTATGTCTATAGCCTTAGCCTTATTCGTTGAATCCATCATTGGACTTGATAAAAATAAAGCCTTTTCCTTATCTGACATATCATATTTGTTGTTAATTTTATATAAACTGTTATTTAAAGTTTGTTTTTGATTTAGAGCCTTTAACGATATGATAAGTATAGTAAACTCTTCGCAAGGACCTACCCTATGTCTAATAAGTTTGTGTTTACTTCTAACAGTACTAAAAACAACCATACGCACATCTTTTTTATGTTTAAAATGTAAATTAGCCTGATATTCATAAAATACTGTTTTTCTTTTATAATTTAATCTAGATGATTGAAACTCAAGGCCAATGATTAAATCTTCAAAAGTATCGAAGGGACAATCTGGAATAAATTTATTCCCCTCTTTTGTGAAAAATTCAGTTTCCAGCTTCCGCTTAAAATTAAAGCCGAATAAATCACTTTTGAGGAAATCCTCAGGACATGTATTCAAAAGTTCCTGAGGAAAGGAATCCCAAAATGCCTTTGGATAAAAATCCAAAATCAAGTCTGGAAAAGTTTCTGCAATCACGTCGTTTATTATGTCTAAAATTCCTTGAGGATAAGTGTCAAAAATATTCTTGAAAATACAATCATAAATATGAAATGTCACTTTAACACCTCCAAAAAATTATTGTTAAGTCTTATTTTATCTAAACTAGTATTTAAATTAGTCAGTTTAATCTAATTAGAATTTTACAAGCTAATTTTAATATTTTAAGTTCATACAATATTCCAAACTGATTAAATATTCCAATTAAATTAAATATTCTAATTTAATTAAATATTCCAGTTTGATTATAATATTATAAGAAAACTGTAAAATTTAAAAAATGAAAAATAAGATATAAACATGATTAAAAAAGAGCTGAAAACTATTGGAATAAGAAATAAAAAAAGAAAATTTATCTTATAAAAAAAGAAAGATTGTAGAGTTTATTTAAACTCTACTTTTTAACTGTCAATTTTACCTTTTTGCTGCTTGCTTTGTAGTTCTTGTTTCCTGCAAACTTGATTACAGCTGTGTATTTGCCTTTTTTCTTCAAGTTTTTGATCTTGAA
>ONYG01000219.1 GCA_900321995.1 uncultured Methanobrevibacter sp.
AAGATTATTAAAGATAATTATTCAAAAATCAACAAAAACTTTAAATCAAAATAAGATTATTAAAGACAATTATTCAAAAATCAACAACAAAAACTTTAAATCAAATTAAGATTATTAAAGATAATTATTCAAAATCAACAACAATATTAAGAAAATAGGAGTTTTTATATGAAATATGTAATTGTTATCGAAGATGGAGCTAGTGATTATCCTTTAGAAGAAATAGATGGAAAAACTCCACTTAAAGTAGCAGATAAACCTGTTTTAGATAGAATAGCTAAAGAAGGACGTACTGGATTAATCCAAAATGTTCCAGAAACATTGCCACCAGGATCTGATGTGGCTAATATGAGCATATTCGGTTACGACCCTCTTGAATACTATACTGGCCGTGGCCCTTTAGAAGCTGCAAGTATGGGTGTTGAAACCAAAGAGGGAGATGTTGTATTCCGTTGCAATACAATCACCGAAAGAGATGGACTCATGGCAAGCTCTAATGCAGGACACATCACTTCCCCAGAAGCTGCAGAGCTTATGGAATACTTAAATGAATACTTTAATGACAAGTATCCTGACTTTAAGGGCAAGTTCTATCCTGGAGTTAGCTACAGACACTTATTTGTATATAACGATAAGGAAAATGCAGAAAAATTAGCTAAATTAGCTATGGTTCCTCCACATGATTTTGTAGGTGAGGAAATAGCTGACAAGCTTGAATTTGATTCATTTGCAGATGAGATAAAGGCAATAATGATTGAATCAAAAGAGGCTTTGGCAAATCATCCTGTAAACCTAAAAAGAATAGAAGAGGGCAAAGAGCCTTCAAACATGGTTTGGTTCTGGGGTCAAGGAACAATGCCTGATATGCCAAGCATGAAAGACACTTACGGTCTTAAGGGAGCTGTAATCACTGGTGTAGACCTTATCAAAGGTTTAGGAGTGTGCACAGGATGCACTAATTTAGATGTTCCTGGAGCAACAGCATTCTTTGACACAGACTATAAGGCTAAAGGTGAATATGCAGTAAACGCATTAGAAGACAATGATATTGTTATTGTCCACATTGAAGCGCCAGATGAAGCAGGGCATGCTAAAAACCTTGAAGAAAAAGTTAAGGGAATTGAAAATATTGACAAGCACATATTAGCTCCTTTAATGGAAGCCCTTCCTAAATATGGTGACTTTAAAATAGCTGTATTGCCAGACCATCCAACTCCAATCGATGTAGGTACACATACAAGAGATATGGTTCCTATTGCAATATACTCAACAAAAGACGAAGCAGATGATGTTTTAGTCTATGATGAGGACAGCGTTAAGGATGGTGCTCTTGGTAAGCTTACTGGCTGCAATTTGCTTAAATTGCTTTTAGAATAATTTAACTGATTTAAATGAATAATTATTTGTTTTAAATAATTATTCTCTATTTTTACTCTTTTTTATTACTATTTTTATTACTCTTTTTAATTACTCTTTTTAATTACTCTTTTTAATAATTTTAATCAAAATAAACTTCTCTTTTTAAAAATTTCATATTTTAGTAATATTTAAATATAAGCTAATCATTATATATTGTAACACTTGGAGGATATGATATGTAATTGTTTATAAAAATTTATGAAAACCAGATGACTATACATTATCATTAGATAACAATTATTAAAAGATAATAACATAAATAATATTATAGAAAATATAGACAATATAAACAATAGACAATATAGACAATATAGACAGTATAAATGAAATAGCAATCAGAATAATTTTTAAAATCAATAGGGGATTGATAATTTGACTAAAGTAACAGATTTGGAAAAGGCAAGAGAATATAATAGAGTCAAAAAGTATGAAGAATCACTCAAACACTACCAATCATACTTAGAATCTGGAGAAAAACTTTCCGAGCAGGATAAGGGAAGATATGCATGGGACATATACTTTGTAAAGATAAAAAACTCCACAAACATTAACGAGATGGAAGAGAATGTCAAGGAATTGATCCAATACACATCCCAAAGGAATGCATCCCGAAAAGACCTTCCTTGTGCATTTACAATTTCAATTTTAAAGCTAATGAAATTCTATTCAGACAATATTACCTTTAACAACAATGCTTATAAGCTTATAGCTTGGGCAGACAAGTTAAATCCACAATACTTAAGCAACACCCAAGCCAAAAGAGACGATAGCCATAAATACAATTCAAACAAGGAAAACTGGTATTTGCAAATCACAAAGGGACTGTTTGAAATAAAAAAATATAAGGAAGTAATTGAGCTATCAAATGAGGCTCTTGAAACAATCCCTGTCTTCAACAATTCCAATGACATTTGGTTTAAATATAAGATATCCAAATCATATAGGGAACTAGGGGAATATGACACTGCCTTAGAGTATTTGGAAGACATAGTTAAGGTAAAGAATGAGTGGTTCTTTTTCAATGAGATTGCAATTAACTACTTCAAGAAAGAGGATTATGATTCATCTGCCAAATGGGCTGCAAAAGCTGCATTATCTCATGACGGCAAGATAGAAAGCAAACTAAAACTCTTTTTGCTCATTGGAGAGATATTAAAAATAAAAGGCTATGAAGATGAATACATCTGGCATAAGTACTTAGTTTACACAATACGCAATGCTAATGAATGGAGCCAGGAAGAAGGATGGGCTGAAGAGCTTGCTTCCTATGAATTGGACTTGGAAAATACTGACTATAAAACAATCTACGATGAATTATCCAACCTTTGGCTTAGCTTAAAGTTCATAGGCCAAGAGAGAAAATATGGAAGCATTACAAAAGTCTTCGATCATCAAAAATCAGGATTCATCAAGTCTGGAAAAGACTCATACTACTTTAATGCATATGAGTTCCAGGATGATAAAAGCTTTATTTATGAAGGAACTAAAGTATCTTTCTTCTTAGAGAAAGCATATAATAAAAAGACTGGAGAAGAAGTTGAAAATGCAGTAAACATTTACTGTGAAGAGTATTGATTAAAAACAGGAATTAATCAAGAAATTTAAAAAAAATAGAATTAAATCAATAAGCAAATAAATAAAATATTTAAAAAACATTGATTTTAAAAAAAAATAAAAAATAAATAAAAAATAAATAAAAAAAAGAGTTTATTATAACTTTAATAACTCTTCTTTTTTCTTATCGAATTCTTCTCTTGTCAAATAGCCTCTCTCTAAGAGTTCTGCATATTTCAATAGCTCATCTGCAGGAGAGAATTCCTTATAAACAATATATTTTTTCTTATGATGATGGCAATGATGCTTATGCTTGCCATGACATTTTTTCTTCTCTTCCTTATCCTTTTTAATGTGATCTCTACGGCTTTTAATTCCATAGACTTCATTTGATTCCTTTTGATCTTTAGGAACGAAGTATTTAACCTTATTTTCCTGCATGACATCATCATTAATTTCCTTTCTAACTTCTTCCATCTGTTTTGCTAATGCATTCTTAAAAGCGTCTTGAGGGCTAGGAATCTCTTCTGGAACATCTTCTTTAGAAAAGACTGACTTTAATTCCTTAAATCCAGGATATTGCATAAGGTATTCCTCATCTATACCATCAGGATTTTCTTCCAAGACCCTTAATCCTTCCTCTGTTATGTTATAGTATAAGAATCTATTGGATTCTACCAGTTCAGCCTTTTTCAAATAAGTATTTGCTGTGCTGATTCTGGATTCTATTACAGTCTCGCCATTAGGCAATTTTATTTCCTTATCCTCATCGGAAATGTCAATCAAGTCAATGACATCATCAGTGACTTCTTTAATTTTGTATTCGTCCTTATCTTTAATGGTTTCAAGTAAAGGAATAAATAAATCATTTATTTTAGGAACTGTCATATTATCGCCTTTATTATAGTTCAATAATTTTTATTTTAATAAATTTTGAATATTAATAACTTTTAATTTATAATTTTTATTTTAATAAATTTTGAATATTAATAA
>ONYG01000208.1 GCA_900321995.1 uncultured Methanobrevibacter sp.
GACTTCATTTAAGAAGTTTCCTGTGTATGTACCTGATTTAGCGATTTCTTCAGGTGTTCCAGTAGCTATAACTTCTCCACCACCATCTCCACCTTCAGGTCCAAGGTCAATGATGTAATCTGCTGTTTTAATAACATCCAGGTTGTGTTCAATTACAACAACTGAATTACCCGCATCTGTTAACCTATCTAAAACACTTAATAATCTCTTAATGTCATCAAAGTGTAGACCTGTGGTAGGCTCATCTAAAATGTATAATGTTTGGCCTGTACTGGTTTTAGAAAGTTCCTTAGCTAATTTCACTCTTTGAGCTTCTCCACCAGAGAGAGTTGTAGCAGGCTGTCCAAGCTTAATATAACCTAATCCTACATCATATAAAGTCTGTAATTTGCGAGCAACTCTTGGAACATTTCCAAAGAATTCCAAAGCTTCCTCTACAGTCATTTCTAAAACTTCATAAATATTTTTACCTTTATAGCGTATGTCTAAAGTTTCTTCGTTATATCTTTTACCTTTACAGACTTCACAAGGCACATATACATCAGATAAGAAGTGCATTTCAATCTGTATGATTCCATCACCATAACATGATTCGCATCTTCCTCCTTTTACATTGAAACTAAACCTCCCTGGTTTATATCCTCTGGCCTTAGCTTCAGGAGTTTCTGCAAATAACTCTCTAATAGGGGTGAAAACTCCTACATATGTTGCTGGATTAGAACGTGGAGTTCTACCAATTGGTGTTTGGTCAATTCTTATGATCTTATCGATGTTTTCCACACCTTCTATAGAATCATGTTTTCCAGGATGCATATATTTCTTATTGATGATTGTAGATAATCCCTTATATAATACCTGATTGATTAGGCTGCTTTTACCTGAGCCACTGACACCAGTAACACAAGTGAATAATCCGAGTGGAATATCAATATCAACATCTTTTAGGTTATTTTCTCTTGCACCTTTTATTGTTAGGAATTTTCCATTTCCAGGGCGTCTATTCTCACTGATTGGTATAACTTCTTTTCTGGATAGGTATTTTCCAGTAATGGACTCTTCAGATTCCATAATCTCTTCAGGAGTACCTTCAGCAATGATTTTACCTCCATGCTCTCCAGCACCAGGACCTATATCTATCACATAATCTGCAGATAATATGGTCTCTTCGTCGTGTTCCACAACTATTAATGTATTTCCTATATCTCTAAGATGCTTTAATGTGTCAATAAGCTTTACGTTATCCCTTTGGTGAAGGCCTATACTTGGTTCATCCAAAATATAAAGAACTCCAACTAAACCTGAACCTATTTGGGTAGCTAATCTAATTCTTTGAGCTTCTCCACCAGATAATGTTCCAGAAGATCTGGACATGCTAATGTAGTCTAATCCTACATCTACTAAAAACTTTAAACGAGCTTTGATTTCCTTTAGAATCTCTTTTCCTATGTACATCTGTCTATCTGTAAGCTCAAGTTCCTGGAAGAATTTGTAGCTTTCCTTAATGGATAAGTCACATACGTCAATAATGGACTTGTCTCCAACAGTAACTGCTAAAACTTCTGGGCGAAGTCTTTTTCCTCCACAGACAGGACATTTCAAGTCACTCATGAATTTAGAGATGTAGTTGCGGTTATAATTAGATTTGGTTTCGATATATAACCTTTCCATTCTTGTAATTACACCTTCAAATTTACGATTTACCCTATATGACCTGTTTCTTCTTTTAAAGTTAAATGGAACTTTCTCATTTGAACCATATAAAAGGATATCTTGATGTTTCTTGGATAAATCCTTAAATGGTGTATCCATGCTAAAACCAAAATGTTCTGCAACAGCATTAAGCATTTGGAAATAATAATTCTCTCTTTTTGTTGACCTTGACCATGGAACTATTGCCCCTTCATTTAATGAAAGGTTTTTGTTAGGTATGATAAGGTCAGGATTCATTTCCATTTTTGTTCCAATACCATTACATTCAGGACATGCTCCTTGAGGGGCATTAAATGAAAACATTCTTGGAGTCAATTCCTGAAAACTTATTCCACAATCTGTACATGCAAAGTCTTCAGAATATGTTTTCTCATACTCTATGTCTTCTCCTTCATCATTCCTTTTATTAAACATTACAGTGACAAGACCTTCTGCAAAATTACAAGCGGTCTCTACAGAATCTGACAGTCTTCTTTGGAAGTCTATTCCTTCTCTGATTACTAGTCTGTCAACTATCAAATCTATGCTATGTCTAAATGTTTTTGCAAGTTCTATATCCTCATCAAGCTCACGAATTTCTCCGTCAATACGAGCTCTTACAAAACCCTTTTTTCTAAAGTCATCTAATATGTCCTTATGTTCCCCTTTTCTATCTTTAATTACAGGAGCCATTACATGAATCTTTAGTCCTTCTCCCTCTTCAATAATAGATTCTGTTATTTGTCCAATGGTTTGATGAGAGACTTCTTTTCCACAATTTGGACAATGTGGTATTCCTATTCTTGCATATAATAAACGTAAGTAATCATAGATTTCGGTAATGGTACCTACAGTTGATCTCGGATTGACTTTAGTTGTTTTTTGGTCAATTGAAATAGCTGGAGATAATCCTTCAATATAATCGACTTCAGGCTTTTTCATCTGTCCTAAAAACTGTCTAGCATAAGCAGATAATGATTCAACATATCTACGTTGTCCCTCTGCATAAATGGTGTCAAAAGCAAGTGTGGATTTGCCTGAACCACTTAATCCAGTAACTACAATAAACTGATCACGTGGAATGGAAACATCTATATTTTGAAGGTTATGTTCTCTTCCACCCTTTAATATGATGTTTTTTCGTTCTGTACTCATTATTTTCACCTAAATAGAAAATATTATGCATTTAACTATTTATTCTTTTAAATAATTATTTACATTAATTCTTTTAAACCATTATTTATACATTAATTCTTCAATCGATATTCCTTAATTCTTTAAATCAATTAATTCATTAATTTTTAAATTATTTATTATTTATATATATTTATATATAAATATGCTAAGCGAGAGCATTTGAAAACTATTCTGCTTTAATGCAATTTAATAAAAATGTATTTGATTTTCAATTGTTTTTATTTATACAAACTAATATTAGTATCACTTAATATATAAAAGTAGTGATTTATTTATAGGTTTTTTAAGAATAAAAATGATTTTGATATGTCTTTTTTTAATTCTATAAAAGTTTAAAAAAATAGTATTATGTTAGTTAATCCATTATAAAAATGATAATTAATCCATTATAAAAAATAAGAAATTTAGTAAAAAAAGATTTTTATTAAAAAAATAAAAATAAAAAAGATTAGTTCATATCAGCTAATCTTTTTATTCTTTTAAGCATATCTGGGTGTGTAGAAAGCAATTCCATAATCTTGCTGGATCCAGAAACTTTAATTTGATTGTTTTTTAATAGGTCTAACTCTTCTTTGCTAATGACTCCATCCTTATTGAAATCTAATTGGGATAAGTCGTTTATTTCGTTTTTAGCATTTGAAATGTCAGTCACGAAGAATGCTTTAGTGCCTTCAACATCTTTAATTTCTTGGTTAGGAACTCTTGCAGCACCATATACAAGCTTATAAAGAGCAGAAGCTAATTTTTCTGGTTGGCAGCCAAGCTCTACACTTCCTGCATCTGCATAATATTCTCTTATTCTTGAGATGAACAATACAATCAATTGGCCTAAGAAATAAGCGAATAAAGCGATAATTCCTAAAATTGCGCCTCCATTGTCATTATCGCCCCCACCTCCTGAAAACATTAGTGAGAATGATAAATAATAGCAAACCAATGGAATGGCACTTACAATAGTTGTTATAGCCATGTCATTATGCTTAATATGGGATATTTCATGTCCCAATACCGCTTTTAGCTCATCATGGTCTAGTAGCCCTAAAATTCCTCTTGTTACACATACATGGCCACTTCGTTTAGACCTTCCATATGCAAATGCATTAGGAACCATAGTGTTGGATATGCCCACTTTAGGTTTTGGAATATTTGCTGCTAAAGCAAGCTCTTCAACGATTTGGTGCAATTCAGGTGCTTCAGCCTCTGATAATTGATGAACTCCCATAGAGCTTTCTACAATCTTTGGACCGAATATGTATTGCAGGAATAATACAAAAAGTCCTGAAATTGCATAAAATCCATAGAATCCTCCAAATCCTAAGAAGTTACCTGCAAGCATGATCAATACATAAACTAAACCAAACATTACAAGCATAGAAAACCATAATCTTAATTTGAGTTTCCATGTCCCTTTCATATTATAACTCCTTTTTTTGATTATTTATTTATTAATTTTAATTTAATTAATTTAATAATTTTATATTGAATTATTTAATAATGAGATGTTTAAAAGCTAAATAAGGTGGTCTGGCCTTTTTCCAGTTTTTCTTCCTTAGGCTTTTCTTCTATAAGTTCATCTTCATTGTTTTTATTATTATCTTTTGATTTATCCTTCTTATTTTTATTTAATTTTGATTTAGAATTATCTAAAGAGAATTCACTAGCAATGGCATCCAATTCATCGTCAGATATGTCATTAAAATCATCTTTAATTGTCATTCCTGCATCATATTCATCATTGACTAAACTATTATCATCAGATAAATCATTTTGATTTGGAATATTAGCATAAATTCCTTGTTTTATGCTGTTTCTCCATTCTTCCTTTTCCTCTTCACGCATTTCAGCTTTTACCTTTTCCATGGCTGTGCAAACTTTTTTAGGAATCTTTTTCTTTCTGAATCTTTTTATTTCATCATCTTCAAGCTCTAAAAAGTCAGAAATCTCCCAAGCAGTCACATCATCTTCAAACATTATCTCAAAATATGGGAAAACAGTGTATGCCACTTGAAGAGAAATGTGCATTTTCTCTTCCATCTTTGAAGCTATCCTATCCCTTAAGGCTCTTTGGCCACGGGATCTTCCCATTAGACTAAATGCCATTGGTCCTGTAACCCTTGTGAATTTCTTATATGTTTGCTTTTTTGATAAGGCAACGCCTGGACCCATAAAGTCTGATGCATATCTCCAGTAGCCATAGTTTCTGCTGGACCTTGCTCTTCCAAAGTATAGGTCTGCTTGAGAAATCATCTCATAAGCATCTTTAATCTCTTTATTGTTTTCATATTCTCGAGGAATGTTTTCTGCAATGTATTCCATAACCAAAGTAGGATCCTCGTTGTTTTCCCTTAATGACCTTTTCACATTAATCGGATTTGTGCTTTTCAATACTCTTGTGACTGTATCAATAACGCTTGCAGTGTTGTCCTTTTGGCCTGTTATATCAAGAGTTTCTTCAGTAAGTTCCCCTCCATTTTCAACTAAAGCCTGCAAGGTATTTATTGCAGAACGCAAATCTCCGCTAGACCTTTTTGAAAGCTTTAGGAGAACATCCGGGTCAACTTCAATCTCCTCATTTTTTAAAACTACATCACGAAGGAATTTGTTTATTGTAGGAGCTCTAATCTTATCCATTTTAATAACTTGACAGTTCTTTTTCATTGTTGTCAATTTAGAGCTGTAAAAATCATTAGCCATCATTACAATAGGCTGCTTGCTTTCCTTGATGATTTTATTTAAAGCCTTGGTTCCGCCTCTGTCATTAGTTCCATGGATACCGTCAACCTCATCCATTATGATCAGTTTTCTGTTTTCTCCAAATAATGATCTGGTTGAGGCAGATTCTCCAATGGTGCTCATCAATAAGTCGTGGGAACGTTTATCACTAGCATTAAGCTCAATATGCTCACTAAATTCGTTTGCTATAATATGTGCTATAGTGGTCTTTCCTGTTCCAGCAGGGCCTATTAGCAAGAGAGGCTTTTGAGGATTTCCGTTTTGCCATGCTTCCAGCCAGTCCTCTATGACCTTTTTTTGTTTATTGTTACCGACAACTTCACTGAATGTCTTTGGTCGGTACTTATCTACCCATAACATAATCTTAACCTAATGTCAAAATATAATATCTTTTATTTTTTTATGTTAAACTATAAGAATTTAGCAAGTAAAGCTTCTAATTGTATTCTTGGATTTGCTCCTTCCCTGATTCTAAAGTCAGTGTCAGCAATAGCTCCAATCAATTCCATATAGACTTCACCACTCATTTTTCCATCCATAACCCTTGCAGAAACATCTTGGTATATTTGGTTTACCATATCCTCTCCGCTGGTACCTTGAAGAATCATAACATCCCTTAATATGTTACGGGATTCCATGAACTTGCCTCTTAAAGCAGCATCGACCATTTGCTTGATTTCTTGAGGTTTTGCTTTAGTTACAACTTCGTAAACATGATCTTCTGTAATGCTGCCTGTTGATGCAGCTGATTGCAACATGTTTACAGACTTACGCATATCCCCTTCGCCGAAAAGGACAATTGTGTTGATTGCCTCTTCCTCATAGTCACAGCCTTCAGCCTCAGCAATGTATTTTAATCTTTCAGCAATTTCTTCTGCTTTAATAGGTGCAAATCTGAATATTGCACATCTTGATTGGATTGGGTCAATTATCTTTGATGAATAGTTACATGAAAGGATAAATGAAGCGGTTTTGGTATACATTTCCATTTCACGTCTTAATGCATGTTGAGCATCTTTGGTCATATTGTCCACTTCATCTAAGAAGATAATTCTAAATGGAGCTCCAACAGGTTTTAAACGACAGAAATTCTTAATGTTTGTCCTGACTGTATCAATACCTCTTGCATCTGAAGCATTCAATTCCAAGAAGTTTTGTCTCCAGTAGTCCCCTAATATGGCCTTTACAAGTGCAAGTGCAGAAGTTGTTTTTCCTACACCAGCAGGACCAGTAAACATTAAATTTGGCATACTGCCTTGGTCAACATATTTCTTTAAGCTTCCTACGATATGCTTTTGTCCTACAACATCATCTAAAGTTTGCGGTCTGTACTTTTCTACCCAAGGTCCTAACATAATAATCACTTAAATATTATTCTTTTTAACTGTTAAACTTAAATTTAGTTATTCGATGCTTAAATGCATCTATTTATCATCATTCGGCTCTTATAATCAATATTAAGATTTTATTTTTAATTATCCATATTTTATTTATTTAATTTATTTTAGTTATCTTATTTTTTTATAATTATTTGGATAATTAAAACCTATAAATAACATTGATTTTTTAAGTAAAATCTTTAGTAATCTAAAGATATTTTATACTAATAATAATATGATTTTTATATTTTTTAAAACTTATTATTTTTATAAAAATATTACTTTCACAATAATATTGAGTATTATTATAACTTATAAAACTTTGCTTTTTTATTAAAAAAAGAAATAATAGAAATCAAAAAAGAAATAATAGAAAAAATTAGAAAAATAGAAAAAATAAAAATTAAAAAAAGAAATAATAGAAAAAATTAGAAAAATAGAAAAAATAAAAATTAAAAAAAAGAAAAAAAGAAATTAAATAAAATTATTTAATTTAAATTTCAACAGATCCAGGAAGTTGTTCACTAATGGAATAACTTAAAATGACTGAACCGAATAATTCAAGCATTTTATCTGGAGATAAATCAGCTTGGCCCATAGTGCTTACACCTACATAGTTAGGCACTTGGCTATTGCCGTCAATCCATGAATGAACTCTATTTGCAATGCTGATATAATCAGATTTGCTTATCTCTTGAGATTCATCTTCTCCTGATGGATTGGAAGCACTGCTTACTTGGCTGATTTCAATTTGGGAATTAGATCCGCTGCTGACCTTTGTAATGTATTCTGCAAATATGTCAATACATTGTGCCTGGGTGAATTCATGACCATTGTAGCTTATGGATGAAAACTTATAATTCCTGTTTGCTGCTTCTTGAGCAAGATTAGGAACATCTGTCATTTCTAATGAATTAGAACTCATTTCATCATCTCCATCATCACTGTCAGTTTCATTCAAATCATCATCCGAATTCTTGCTATCATCTGATTCGTCAGAATCATTAGTTTTATCATCAATGTTATCTGAATCATCTGAGTCATTAGTTTTATCATCATCAGATATAGCAGGAATTATGCCGGATTTCTGTTTTTCTTTGTTTTTATTTACATCAGCATTTTTATTGCTGTCGCTTTTATCTGAAGAACTGCTTTTACTACTATCGCTAGATTTGCTTGAATCACTGCTTTTATTGCTGGTTTTTTCAGTGTAAGTTTTAGTATCACTAGTCTTATTCTTCTTCTCTATATTTTTGTTAGCATTTGTACTGTTCTTATCGCTTGTTGCATTTTTGACTGTTTTATTTTCAGTCAAGTTCTTATCAGTTTGATTGTTGCTTACATTATCATGATTTGGGCCATAATTATTTAAGTTTGAATCGTCAAAGGTGTCATTTGATAAAGGGATTATTGAATTAAATCCATTGTCCCCATTTCCACCATTAAAAATTGTCACTCCAGTAACAGCACCAATAGCTAAAATGATAACTAATGCACAAATAATAGGTATCTTGTAAGTGCCAAAGAAAGATTCTTTTTTATTTTCATCAATAACATCTTTCTTGAATGTGTTTACAGGACTTAATGTGGTTCCGCACTTTAGGCAGAACTTTGCATCTGGCTTGTTAACGCTATTACAATTTGGACAAATTTTAGTTGTATTTAGTTGTAATCCACAATTTCTACAAAATTTTTCATCATCTTTGTTTTCTGTATTACATTTAGGACATATCATTTTTTTCACCCCCTGTATTATTTTAAAAAATACAGAGATTGAATATTTATTCAACAATATTATTATGTTATTCTATATTTAAATATTGTTGTTTTTATTTTTATGAAAAAATAGTTAAAAAGGTGTTAAATATTAAATAAGATAAGTTAAGTGAATTAATGGTGATGATTAGTTGTAAAAAAAGTTAAAAAATAAAATAAAAATAAAGATAAAATTAAGAATAAATATTAAATTAAAAATAGATTAAATTAAAATTAAAGATAAAATTAAGAATAAATATTAAATTAAAAATAGATTAAATTAAAATTAAAGATTAAATTAAGAATAAATATTAAATTAAAAATAGATTAAATTAAAATTAAAGATTAAATTAAGAAAAAAGATTAAATTAAGAAATATGATAAGAAAAAAAGTATAAAGAAGTATTATTGAGATAATTTATTAATAATCTCAATTGACTCTTTTTTGGAAATGGTTTTCTTTTCCACAAGGCTGTTTAATATGTCCCTTGTTGTAATGCATTTAATGCTATATTCCTCTAAATAGGACTCAATCAACTCAGGATTATTAAAAGCAAGATCTTTATTGTGCTTAACTGCAAGGGCAATTGAGGAAGCCTCTCCTTCACCTAAAATCTTTTTATCCAAGTCCTTTGTAATTTCATAATAAAGGTCATAAACTGATGTGTTAATGCTTATTTCCTCAATTTTAATGAAGCCTTTCTTTATAAGAGAATCTAAATCTTCCCTAATGTACTTTGGAATGCTTGGATTGGATAAGGTGTTATAAACCTTGTTTGAGATAATAATCCTTTTAAATTCGCTCTCCAATAAATCAGATCTCTTTAGCTTTAAAAAATTCATCAAACAGTCTATATTAAAAACAATAATTTTCATAATCACCCACTCTACATGTAACTTTTATAATTAAACATTTACGCCTTATATAAAAAAATAATGCAGCAATAATTATCTCTAACTATTAGCTCATTATTCATTTAAAATTAAACCATACATAATAATGCATCGGCTTCTTATAAACTTATGCACAAATATGTCTGATTTTTTTAATTAACCCCTCACTAAATAATAGGTCATAACCTATTAAAAAAATTAAACCTTTACATAATAATTTTATTTAATTTTTGCCCAAAGATTATTTTCATTGAAATAAATGTTAAACATTGCATAATAATTATTTTTCATTGAAATTAAATGTCAAATCACTTCTAAAAGCATCTAATAGCAATTCATCTCTTTTTCCATCAGATATTTTATTTTCTGTGAAAGCCTTCTCAACTAATCTGATGTATTTGCCTAAAGAATAGTACTTTTTAGATTCATCAGATTGAACATATAAATCGTCACTGAATCCATTTATTCTAGCTTCATATCCAATTAAAACCTTTCTGAAATTTAGGCATTCCTCCTTAGTAATGAATTCCTGTTCCCTAAGTCTAAATAGCATTGCATGATGACTCATTTGGAAGAATTGTTCAGCACGGATTGTATCCTCTAAAGTCCATCTTACGATATTATTTGTTTTGTAATAACGTTCTAGGCCTTCATAAGGCATTATTAGATATGATGCGAATATGTTTGCTTCAAGTTCTGAATCGTCTTTATTTGAGCTTTCACAGATGATTAAATCACGCTGATCGTCTTCAAATAGAAGATGATATAATTCATGTGCCAATGTGAATCTTTGTCTGCCTCTTGACATGTTTGAATTGATGCATACAACCATATCATCACTTTTAGAGTCATTTTGGTCATTTGAATTGTTTCTAAAGAGATCTATATTCTTTATGCACATGCCGCTTGTATTGTCTGACATTGGATAAAAAAGAATAGTAAGGTCTGGAAGCTTTGATAGCACTATAGAAAATAAGTCTATAGGACTATATGGATTCAATTCCCAATCTCTTCTTAATTCAACAGCAAATGAATTTAATTTAATTCTGTCTCTCATCTAACCACTTTAGAACTTTTTTAGTGACTTGTAGAATTTAATAGGTAATATGATAGTTAACTAAATAGATAATAGTGTCTTTAAATTATAAAACTACTATTAACTAATCTTATTTATCCTCATCATCAGTGTCTTCATTAGTAATATCGTTTAAGAAACGCATATTTAAGATGATTTTATGCACTGATGATATGCAATCCAAATCTTCTCTAGCAGCATTTTTAGATCTAAAAGAAAAGTTTACTGCATTATATTCGTCATTTTTACATAGAATATAAGAATCTGTACATCCATATAAAGCACAAAGCTTGTCAAGCAATGAAAGGTTTAGGTTTCTGTTGCCTGCTTCGATTTGTGATAATAATGGTTGTGAAATGCCTAAATAATTAGCTAAATCAGATTGAGATAATCCTTTTGATTCTCTTAATTCCTGTAATCGTTTACCTATTTTTTTCATTGACATCACATCAACTAATTCTATTAATATATTTGTAATATGAACTTATAAATATTGCTATTATTTATATTACAATATTGATTTTTCATTAAAGTAGGGAGAAAAATATATATTTAAAATCTAAATCTCTCTTAATGCAATCCAATAATTCAATTATTCTATTAAATAAACTGGTTTAGTTATTATTTTTTAGGATAATCTTAATATATTTATTTTTTATAAAAAATACAAATTATAATTATTTATTTTTTGATTTATCAATTATTTTATTTATTATTTTATCTATTAATTTATTTAAAAAATAATTTTCTTTGAAAAACTATGGAATTTTTTTAATATTTTTATTATTTCACATTAATATTTTTCTATTAAAAGCAAATTAATTAAATATTGAAAATCAAATATAGTTATATTGAGATTAATCTTTTCGTTATATAAGATTTAATCTAATGATTTAGCAATGAAAATAAAAATTATAAATTAAAATTTATTAATATTCAATTTATTAATATTCTAAAATTTATTAAAATAAAAATTATAAATTAAAAGTTATTAATATTCAAAATTTATTAAAATAAAAATTATAAATTAAAAGTTATTAA
>ONYG01000146.1 GCA_900321995.1 uncultured Methanobrevibacter sp.
GGAAATATTCTCCTCATGTGCCGGAGCAGCATTGTATAGGAAGTCTGCTTTAGAGGAAATAGGATGCTTTGACAATAATTTCTTTGCATATGTTGAGGATATAGACCTTTCATTCAGGGCTCAAATAAATGGATATAAGAACTTTCTTGAGCCAGAATCAATTGTCTATCATTATGGAAGTGCTACAAGCGGAAGCAGATATAATGAGTTTAAAATCAAGCTTGCTGCACGGAACAATGTCTGGCTGATTTATAAGAATTACCCTATCCCTCAAAAGATAGTCAATTTTATATTTATTTTTTTAGGATTCTTTATCAAGTATCTTTTCTTCTTAAAGAAAGGTTATGGCTCTGTTTATTTATCCGGAGTAAAAGAGGGCTTAAGCCAAAGGAAAAGAATAGAAAAAACCAAGTTTTTATGGAAAAATTGGAAGAATTATTTTAAAATCGAATGGAAAATGATTAAAAATACATTTTCTTATTTTAGAAAGTAGGGTAGGTGAAAAGTATGGATTTATCAATTATCATTGTTAATTATAACACATTCAAGTTAACAAAAGAAACAATAGACTCCTGTTTGGCTGAGCCTACTAATTACACTTATGAGATTTTCCTTGTTGATAATAAGTCAACTGATGATAGTTTAGAGAAGCTTCAGGATTACTTTAAAAGCGAAACTGAAAGAGGAATTCTCAAGATCATTCCAAATAAAACCAATGAAGGCTTTGCAAAGGCTAACAATATAGCTATTGAACAGGCTAAGGGAGACTTCATACTCCTCCTTAACTCTGATACACTCATGAAGCAGTCTACAATAGACAAGTGTATGGACTATATGACTAAGGGAACCCATGCAGATGTAGGGGCATTAGGATGTAAGGTTTCACTTGCTGACGGTTCACTTGACAAGGCTTGCAAAAGAAGCTTTCCAAATCCTGTAAACTCATTTTATAAGCTATTTAACATTAAGACAAATAGCCAAAAGGATGATTATAACTTGGATAATCTTGATGATGATGGAGTTTATGAGATAGACTGTCTTGTTGGAGCTTTCATGTTAGTGAGAAGGACTACAATAGAGGACATTGGCCTTTTGGATGACACTTTCTTCATGTATGGTGAGGATATTGACTGGTGCTATAGGATTAAGCAGGCCGGATGGAGAATTGTCTATTTTGGTGAAGCAGAGATAATCCATTATAAGGGAGCAAGCAGTGAGGATAAAAAGACTAAAAAAAGAAATCCTAAGCTTATTTATGAGTTTTATAGGGCTATGTATATTTTTTATAGAAAGCATTATACTAAAAAGTATAATTTCTTTGTGAATATTGCTGTTTACATTGGAATAGGGGTTTTGCTTGCTTTCAACTTGATTCGCAATGCATTTAGGTCTTAATATTCTTAAGTGGCTTTATATATTTTAGTTTTTTATTAGCTCATTTTTTTCTTTTATAATCATTTATTTTTTTTATAATCATTTATTTTTTTTATAATCATTTATTGTTTCATATTTAATTATTAACTTTTTTAACCTTTTTTAACTTTTTCTAACTTTTTTTTAAATTGTTTTAACTTTTTATAAGGGTTGTTTAAAATCTTTTAAATATAGGTAATTATATAAATTATTTCCATTAAAAATAATAATAATATAAAAGGTTTAATTATAAATTTTTAATATGAATTTTGAATTATGCAATTGATTTAGATAATTATATAATTTAGATATTTTAGATATTTTAGATAATTTAGATTATTTGGATTGATTGTTTAAAGAGTGGTAATATGATAAAGGAAAATCAAAGAATTCTAAATGCAGTGCTTGTCATAATAGACATTATTGTAATTCTATTATCTTTAGTTCTTGCATATTTTGTAAGATTTAAAACCACTATATTTGGTCCTTTAGGGGGATCATTGCCATTTTCAAGCTATTTCATATTCACAATAGTCTGCATTATTCCAACTTATATACTACTGTACTATTTCTTTGGCCTGTATAAGCCATTTAGGAATCAATCTTCCATTTTTTCAGGTGCAGATGATATTGTAAAGGCTGACATAATGGCATTCATTTTGCTTGTGGCAATTCTCTTTATCATAAACCAACCTAACTTCTCAAGAATTATGCTCTTGCTTTTAAGTCTTTTCGGCATTATTTTTGCTATCTTTGAGCGTGCACTTGTTGTGCTTGTCTTAAGAATGATGAGAACAAACAACCTTAACCTAAAGCATATGCTCATTATTGGTGATAATGAA
>ONYG01000048.1 GCA_900321995.1 uncultured Methanobrevibacter sp.
AATGGTTGCTGCAATATGATTGTCAATTTTGAATATTTTTTCAGCTACTTTGTGAGCAACAAGGTTTCCCATACTTGCTCTTCTTTCACTTGCAAATACAACACCGTCTTTACAGGTAATTCCTACAGTTGTGGTACCTTCAAAAGTGTTTTTATTACTCATATTAGTACACCTCGTATAATAATTTTGTAAATAAATTAATTAATAAATATCATAAAATAAATCTAATAATTTAATTTTAAATCGAATTTCTAATGGTAATTTTTAATAAAACAATAAATAATCCAATAAAAATAATAATTTAATAAAATTTAATACTAATTTTTATTTAATTTCGATGAAATTATTATAAAAATTAATTATTATAAAATTAGAAAATATTTTATGTTAGGCATTATTTAAATCATGAAAAAATAATATTTGATTATGATTTACTTATGTTTTCCTAACTATTTTTATTTTGTATTGCATTATATATAATAGTTTCGATATTTTATTAAAATCACTTTATTATTCATTTTTAAAATTTACTTAGTATAGTTTATTTTTTCGCATATTTGCCAAATATTTATTATTTTTAATTTTTCACGTTTTTCCATTGGTATTTCTCTAAACAAGTTTCTATATATCAATTTTATTTATTTATATAAACTTTTTGATTTTAATAACTTTAATTTATTTTAATGTATTTACAATTATTATGATTTTGATATATATAAACTTTTGTAATTTGTTTTTGCATATTGGAATAATTTCGTATTTGTGACTTGTTTTTTTTGAAAATTTTTATAAAAAATGGATTTGGGCTTTATTTTTTTTGAAAATTTTTATAAATAATGTGTTTGGGTTCCTGTTTTTTTTGAAAATTTTTATAATTAATGTATTTAGACGTTGTTTTTATGAAAATTTTTAAAAACAAGGTATTATATAATAAATAGTGTAAATTAATTTTAAAGTTTGACATCTTTAATTTTTATGGTGATCGTTTGAGATGGAAGAAGATAGGAGATATTCTTGTTGTTGATGATAATATTGATTTAGACATGAATGATGAGAATTACCTTAAACGCCTTGCAAGTGAGCATAAAGCTAAGTCCATAATAAAGGTTAAAAAGATTGAAGGCCAAAAAAGGGAGCCGACAATTGAAATTCTTTATGGAAATGAGACTGAAACAGTTCATAAGGAAAATGGCTGCTTATTTAATTTGGATTTGTCTAAAGTCATGTGGGCTAAAGGCAATAATAATGAGCGCTTAAGAATAGCAAAGCTTGTTGGCAAGGGAGAAACGGTAGTAGATATGTTTGCAGGCATCGGCTATTTCTCTATTCCTATTGGAGTTCATAGTCAAGCAGACCATATATATTCCATTGAAATTAACCCTAATTCCTATCACTTTTTAAAAAACAATATAACTTTAAATAAGATTAATAAAAAGGCAGCTTATGACAGATTGGTTCCTATTTTAGGGGATTGTGCAATTGAAGCACCTAAATATTCTGCAGATAGGGTCTTAATGGGTTATGTCAAAACGACTCATCACTTCCTAAAGCCTGCTATGGAATGTGTTAAGGATGGTGGGATAATTCATTATCATGAAACTGTTCCTTTAAAGCTTATAGAAACTCGGCCATATGAAAGAGTAAAGAAAGTAGCTTACGAATGTGGAGAGCGAGAAGTTGAAGTTTTAAATATTCAAAAGATTAAAAGATATGCTCCAGGTGTAGAGCATATAGTTTTAGATGCGAGAATTAATTAAAAAATTTTTTTATAATCCTTTAATTAAGTTTATATTATAGTAAGATGAATTTTTATGATTTTTATAATCATTCAATATACTGTTATTTTATACTAGGATGAATAATTATGATTGAAACTGATGTATTGGTAATTGGTGGTGGACCTGCCGGCTCTTCAGCTGCAAGATTTGCGGCTAAAGGTGGAGTGGATGTAATTGTTATAGATAAGAAATCTGAAATTGGATTTCCTAAGCGTTGTGCTGAAGGGGTTTCAAAGAAGATCTTTGAAAAATTGGACCTTGAAGCGGATCCTCATTGGATTACCAATGAAATTAGTGGTATAAGATTCGTTGCTCCTGATGGCACCGAGATATGGCTTAATGAGAACCAAATCGATTTGCCTGATGCAGGTTATGTATTGGAGCGTAAGGTCTTTGATAAGCATATGGCTATGGAAGCTGCAAGAGAGGGTGCACAAATTAAAATTAAAACCCAAGCGAAAGGCCTTAAAAGAGAAGAAGACGGAACATTCATTGTGACTTGTGAATCAATGGGTGAAATCTTTGATATTCATGCAAAAATCATCATTGGTGCAGACGGACCTGAAAGTCATGTGGCTAAATGGGCTGGAATAGATGCTTATATCAAGCCTCAGCATATGGTGGCAGGGGTCCAGTATGAAATGTGCAATGTTAAAATGAAAAGAAATGATTATCTTGAGTTCTATTTTGGTAGTATTGCTCCTGGAGGTTATTTCTGGCTCTTTCCTAAAGGAGGAGATGTTGCAAATGCCGGCCTTGGAATCATTACCAATATGGCTGATAAATCCGCTTATGAATACCTTGTTGATGCTGTAGACAATTGCTATGCAACCCAAGAGGCTCAAGCAGTTGAATTGAATGCCGGTGGGGACCCTGTAGGTGGTCTTGTCAAGGAAATGTACGGTGACAATATCATGCTTTGTGGAGATGCTGCAAGTCA
>ONYG01000105.1 GCA_900321995.1 uncultured Methanobrevibacter sp.
CATTGAAAGGAATAAAAATGATAGAAGAATTACCACCAGAAATGAAAATGAAATATGAAGAGGCTAAAGAACTAATTATGTCCTCTGATGATATAAAAATTTATAGCCATACAGATTGTGACGGAATATCCTCAGGAGCTATCTTATCAACTATCCTAAAAAGAATAGGAAAGGAATATGAAATAGAAATAGTTAACCTTGATGTATTGGAAGACTTGAAAATCGAACATGAGTTAACAATCTTTTCAGACCTTGGATCAGGCCAGCCAGTCGATAAGCATGCAAATGAAGATTCTAAAATTCTCATTTTGGACCATCACCCTCCACTTAGAGAAAAAAACTACTGCGATACAATTGATTATGACACTTATCTTGAAATCAATCCATATTTCTTTGAAGTCAATGGAGAATGCATTGATGGTTCCCAAGAGATTTGCGGAGGAGGATTATGCTATCTTCTTGCAAAGGAATTCGGATACACTGACCTTAGTTGGATAGGGATTCTTGCAGCAATTGGAGATATGCAAAACACCAAAAATGGAAAATTGCAAGGAATGAACAACACAATCCTTCAAGATGCAAAATCTGAAGGCTTAATCAGTTATGAATCAGACATTTCATTATATGGAAGGCAAACAAGACCATTATATGTTGCATTATCCTATTTTAGTGATGTTAAATTGCCTATTACAAACAGTAAAAATGAAGCAATTGCAATGCTAAAAAGAATAGGAATACCAAGACAAATTGAAGACCCATCAACATACTCTGGCGAACGTGCAATCACACTTAGTGACTTAAGCGATAGGCAAAAAGGAAAATTGGCTGGGGAACTAATCAGAATGATTAAGAATGAGATTCCAAAAAGATATGAGCAGTACATTCCTAAATTAGTTATAGCAGACACTTATGAATTTCTAGCTGAAGAAGAAAACACATTCTTAAGAGATGCTTCAGAATTTTCCACTGCAATGAATGCATGTGTTAGAAATAATGAGTCAACTGTTGCATTGGAAATATTATCTGGAGACAGAATTGAAGCGCTAGATCAATTAGAAAACATCTCTAAAAACCATAGGGCATACTTATCTGAAAACATTCGAAAAATTGAAGAAGAAGATAAAATCGTCCAAATGGATTATATACAATATTTTGACGGCACAGGCATTAGAAGCAATGTTGTCGGTACAATAGCTGGAATGGTACTTAGTTCTGGTGATTGGAGAAAACCTATGATTGCATTTACACCAGTAAGTGAAGAAAACCAAGACTTAAAAGTTTCCTTACGTTGTTCAAGGCTTCTTGCTTATGATGGAATTCACTTTGGAAATATCATTAGAGAAGTTGCACAAAGTTTAGGAGGAAATGGTGGAGGCCACAATGTTGCATGTGGTGCTTATATTCCATCAGATAAAAAAGATGAATTTTTAAATCTGATGAACGAAAAATTAGAAGGGAAATTAGTTTTAGAATACTAATTTTCTAATATTACTTTTTTTAATTAAATTTAATAGAGCATATCCTCAAATAATTAATATACTACTCTAAAAATAATTTTAAAGCAAGAACAACTAATTTTAAAAAAACATATTCAAATAGACTTTAATTTTAATTAAAATAAACTTTATATAAAATAAAGTACAAATATTCTATTAATTATAGACATTTGAAAAATTAAAATTAATTAATTGAAAAAAAGATGAGGGATATTATGGAGATATTACAAAAGAGAGGAGCATTAACTCATTTCCAAATTTTAGGAGAAATATCTAAACAAGAACCTAACCTTAAGCAAAAAGATTTGGCTGAACGTTTAGGCATAACCATCCAAGCAGTTTCTGAAAATATCAAAACATTAACTGAACTTGAATACATTACCTCCAAGGATGGAAGAGCACCATATAAAATTACTCAAAAGGGAATTGCTAAAGTTAAAAAGGACGCAATAACTCTTAGAAAATACTCTGACAGTGTTCTTGAAACAATGACCTATTACAAATCAACTTGGCCTGCAATTGCAAAAGAAGACTTAAAAGAAGGAGATGAAGTAGGATTATATATGGAAAACGGCAGATTATATGCATCCATTAACGCTCAAACTTCCGCTTATGCTGATGTAATATTAGACACTAAAAAAGGTTTTGATGTGGCTTTAACCAATCTCAAAGGAACCATCGAAATCAAAGACAGCAAGGTTTTAATAATTTCACTACCTCCAATAAAGGATGGAGGCTCCAGATCTGCAGATTTAGATTTAATTAAGGAAATCTATAATAAATCTTACATAAATTATGGTCTTGAATCCATTGATAAAGTCGCAGCTATTGGAACCACTTCCCATGCAATAGCTAATAATTTAGACATTCCAATTGACATTGAATTTGGAGTAAGTGAAGCGGCTCAATCTGCAGTTAGAAAAGGATTAAATGTATTAATTCTTGCTATTGGGGATATGACTAAAAACATTGCTAAAGATTTAGAGGATGCTGGTGTCCAATATCAAGTCATTGATGCTAGAACATCCATAAAACCTTTATAAAATAAAAACAG
>ONYG01000061.1 GCA_900321995.1 uncultured Methanobrevibacter sp.
GGTTGAGGCTATTCCTTCTATGGTGAGTGTGCCGTCAGGGTTTAACTCGTATGATTTTTGTGTGGATGGTGCATACAATGTAAATTGCTTTTTTATTGCTTTAGTTGACATTTCTTGTTCACTATCCATTTTAAAAATAGTTTTTTTTGGAGTGGGATTAGGGGCTCAAACCCTTGGTTTTAATGAAAAAAATAGTAAAAATTTTAAAAATTTTATCCCACAAAAAAATTAAATAAAAATAATTGTGAGTGGTAGTTGCAGGTTTCGAACCTGCGTAGAATCTCTCTTCAACGGGTCCTAAACCCGCCCCTTTGGCCACTTGGGTAAACTGCCTAAAAAGTTTATTATAAAAAAAGATTGTGGTAAAAAGTTAGATTTGTTAAACAAACCTCAGTCATTGAATTTGCATTGTTCAGAATTCAAATCCTAATAAAGAGTTTTCAATAGCATTGTCATTTAATTCTAAGACTATGAAATCTTCGGTATTAAATTTCAAATTGTTTTTAGGAATTGAATCAGAATTTAACATACATATATATTGCATATCAAATTTTGTTGTTTTTTCATAAATTAAATTTAAAGCACTGGCATATTGTCTAGAATCAACCCCATCAAAAATATTACTATCATGAATTAAAAAATCTATGTAGTTATAATCAACAAAATTTTCTAATAACATTAAATCATAACAGAAAATAATCATTTTAGTTTTCCCAGTACTATTTATTCTAGGAATATCCACATTATATTCAAATCCTTTTTCAGAACATTCAATAATCAAATCTCCAGGAACATCATATAAATAAGATGAATTATCACTAAAAATATTGATCAATGAATTTAAATGTGATATATTTTCATCATAATTGATTTGGAATCTGGATTCTAAATCTAATATTTTTATTTTTAATTTATTTTTTTTATTAGTAATTTCATCAAATTGTTTAATAATAGATACAATTGATTCATATTCGCTTTTTTGTTCAGCATAATATTTTTGCATATTATTATATTCGTTTAAAGCTCCAAAATTATTTAGAATTTCTAAGTATTCTGCTTTTTTATTTGATTTTCTTTCAATTTCGCGATTGATTAATATTAATTCATTTTTTATAGATTGGATTTCTGTTTTTAAAAAATTAGTTCTATTAGAAATAATATTTTTATGAAATTCTTTAGACTCCTTGATTGTTTTTTTAACATTTTCTGGAAAATAAAAATTTATCTCATTATATACCTCTTCCACATTTATATCATCTATTTTTTCTTCTTTAATAGATTCCTCATATATGTCAATTTTTTTATTTAAAAAAATTGTTTTTTCAATCAGTTCTTGAATTTCTTTGCTTAATATATCTGCAGATTTTTCAATTTGTCTATATGATTCATGAACTCTATAATTATCTAAATCATTTTTAATTTTAATTAAATCTTTTTTTAACCTATTCATTTCTGGAACTAATTGTCCTTTTGACCCATAAATATTTTTTAAGTTAGAAAAATTTTCATTTAATTTTTTTACTTCATCTTTATATTCTTTATATTTTGACATTAATTTCCAATCAAGACCTACACAAAAACTTGTACAATTACTTTCATCAATTTTCTTATGTGTAGCGCTTGTTTTGAATGGTATTTTTTTGATGTCTTCATCTCTTCTTATAAAATAACTAATTATCTTTCTGAATGTAGGTTTAAATTTAAATTCATTTTCAATTTTTAGACCAAATAAAGAATTTCCCAAAACTTCTTTCCATTGATTTAATGTATAAAAATAATTTTGCATTTCATCAGAGTATGTGGGTTTTAAAGGTAAATTATCAAAGTTCCCTTCAACAATAATAATTGACATTTCATTAAATGAACGTTTAGCATAAATTTTCTCATTAAATATATCAATGCAAATTGTAAATTCCCAGTCTCTAAATGTCTCTTCGGGCAAATAGGTATTATTAGGATTTCCACCTAAGCAAAAATGAATTATATGTATTAATGTTGTTTTTCCAAGTCCATTTCGAGAATTTTCAGTATTGTCATCACCCTCAGCCAATACTATATTAATACCTCTATTAAACCGTATTTTTTTAAAACTACTTTTATTAGCATATAATTCATGAATCATAATTTATTCTCCTAATTTTGTCATTTTTGAGTTCAATTAGGTTAAGAATATATAACATATCGAGAGCAATAATAAACCTTCCATAATTATTCACGGATTTATTATCTTTAACTTGGTTCCATAATTCTGAAACGGAGGTAGGGACATCTAATTTATTTAGTAATAATGCTCCAACATATAATAATGAATCTTTTTCTTCTATGAATTTGTTCGGTAAAATCATTTTTCAAATACCTCACATAATTCAAACATATAGCATAGTACAGATAATGCAGCAGCATTTTCACTAAATGAATTCGAATCCTTTTTTATGTAATCCCATAATTCAAGAAATATCTCATCATTATTCTCACATTTTTCTTTAAGTTCTAAATATTTATCTTTAAAAAATGATTTTAATGTGTTAACAAACATTTTATCTAGCTTATCCATCTCGGTTACAAATGATTTAACTTCATATGTTTTCATAAGCCCAATATCTAATAACCGTTTAACTTGGTTACTAAAATCATTTTTATCAATTTTATCTGAAACATTAATATGCTCAAATTCTTCAAATGATAATGAAGAATTATAATCTCCAGAAGAAATATTTCTAATTATTATGTCTAATTCTTTTGAAGAAATTTCAAGATTTGATGTTTCTAACTGTTCATCAACCCATTTTTCATGATTAATTTTTATTTCATGTAAATCAGATGGAGAATAAGAATTTACTTGTTTGTCAATTTTTTTATGGCATGTGGGGCACAACAATATTAAATTTTCATAATCATCCAATTTTTCTTTTGGAAAATTGCTATCTCCTCTTGGCCCATCTTCACTTGAACCAATAATGTGTGCTATTTCACCAATTTGAGCAGCTTCATCATTTTCAGTTGCATTCAATGTTATTTTGGTTTTACACATTGAACAATGCCCTCCAGCAAACCCAAATAGTTTTTTAATAGTTAATTGAGAATAATTCCTATTAGATGCCATAATATGCCTCGATTAAATGAATTATAAATATAGAATTTTAGTTCTCAGCTAAGTACTGATCAATAGGAACAACCTTAACAACATCAAGATTGTTATCTCTATAAATAATAGCTTTAATCAAATCTTTAAATTGAGGATATTCTTTAACAAACTGAATTTCTTCTTCAGTCTCTATATCGACCATCCTAGTATTTTTAGCTATGGCTAATCTTTCACGTTGATTTCTAGCATGATATATCTTTTCAAGAAGATCTGGCCTATGATTTAAAAAGTCCCTTCTTTCTTTATTATAAAATGGATCATTAACATACATAGATGTCATAATACCATCTGGAATAACATCTTCGAATATAATTAATTCGGCTTTCAAATCCATAGGCATATTTTTTATTAAATCAACATTTAATCGGACATGTTTTGTAAGTGACATAATATCCTCTCCAGTTTTATATATAATATATTATTCAATATATAAAAGGTTTATGGGTGTTTCCATACTTTCTTCTTACTGCCGACATCCTCAACATGATCCAAATGTAATCCTGGAGGAAATAAAACTTCATAATCTTCTGGAGAAGTGGAAATCCCTTCAAGATATAAAATTGGAGTGCCTTCAGGGATTAGAATATAATTAATTTCATCCCCATATTTGTCGGCTTTAGCAAATTCATAAATAGAAGTTGAAGTGAAACCTTCATCATCATATTCAGTGACACCTTTATCACCCATAAATCTAGTTTTTTCACGGCGGCATAAAATAATATCTTCATCAAGAGTTTTGGAATACTTTTCAAATATATATTCTGAAATATCCACTGCGTCATCAAAAGATAATATGTCATCTTCACTTAGAATTCCTTCATCTATAAGTTTAATATTTACATTATTCCACTCTTCAGCATAAAGATCTTTATTAACTTTACCTCCTCTCAAATAGGTATTTAGTGACCATGCATCTTTAGTAAAAATCTGTAAGAATAATTTTTCCTTTTTATTTTCATCTTTATTTAATTCTTCTAAATCAACACCATATTTCTCAAGGAAATCAAGTCTACCCATTGAAGTGTTTCCTTGGAAAGCATAAGTTTCCCCGTTATGTTGATAAGACCAATTATGAACATTATTATCAATTAAATTGATTGTATAAGGATTTTTTGGAGCTTCCCCTTTAGAACTCCATATGCTTAAGTATGTGCATCTGCAGTTAGGGTGCAATGGGACCCAATTCTTCTTATTGATTAAGTCTTTGATGTTATGAACTCTTTCATCGCCATGATTGGCATAGATTACTTCATCATTTTCATTGAATTCATAGGCATTCCTTAAACAAAGGTAACATACATTATCATCTTCAGCAGTGAGGATCTTGACTTGAGTGTAACCCTCATTGACATAAGACTGTAGAATTCCAGTGTTTTGGGCACGTGCAACTTCTGTCCTGGCAATCATTGTTGCTCTCTGATTAGGGGATAAAGTACTATTGGGCAATGGTTCTACTCCCAAATTAACCAGTTTTGGAGCTAGTTTACGAGGATTTTCACCACCAACAACCCCCTCAAGAATCTTATTCTTTATAGCACGTCTCAATTCCCCATCTAATTTTCTAATCAGATTGAAATTATAATTGCGGACATTGGTTAATGCCAACTTATCAGTATCAGTATACCTGATACGGCTTCTTATATCAGAGTAACCTTGGGCCTTACCGTAATCGTAAACTTCCTCAAGAAGGTCTTCGATGGTTTCATATTTCTGACTTAATATCCTGTCCCATTGGGATTCCAGTTTTTCAAATATTTCCTTTTCATATTCTGCTTCATTGAAGAAATATCTTCTTGCTTCATCTGATTTTAACCATTTAATCCCATTTTCAAGTTGGGTGTTGATAAGTGTGGTTAATAGATTGTAATATCTCAGAGTCTCCTCATCATCGATTGCTTTAACTGTTAGCTCATCCCAGTAATCAAGAGAATCCATTAATATGAGATTAGTTTTTATTCGTTCTTCAGAAACCATAATCATTACCATACCTTTCACTGAGCAATGCCTTCTCCAACATCTTTACTTGACTGTCAGGCTGAATGAGCCTGCTCTCATCCAACTGCTCAGGACTAGCAGCCAAAGCAAACTGTGAGTAATTCATAGGCACATTACCCCACTCAACAGGCTCCAAACCATAACCAGAACGAACCTCATTAATATAAGTAGTACCATTACGCAATTGTTTATCCTCTATATCCGCACGGTTCAATTTGTTCTCATGATCTTCACGGATAAATTCAAACAGTTCCTGGAAACCACTGCGGCCAAGGTTCTTATTGAAAGAATCCTCAATTACGTTGCAGTTTCCATTCATTACTTTGGCAAAGTTCTTGTCTTGGGACTCGCCGGTACCTGTACCTATATTACCGGTCTCGATGATTCCTGCCTTTGCAGGTGGAACTCCGAACATTGTTATGATCCGGTCTCTTGCATATTGCAATAAATCAAGGAACTCCATATCCTTATTGCTGTTGTTGGTTGCCTGATAATTGGCTCCTTGAGTTACAATCATTCCTTTTTTATTCTTTTCTTTCTTGAACCTTAGGATGTTGGCTTCAACTATTGACTTTGCAACAGTCTTATCAAAGTTTAAGACTCCTCTTGGGTCTAAACCATGATTTGCAAAGATTTCCTTATTATGGCTTAAGCCTAACACTTCCAATGCAATGTCCATGGATACTGTGTCGATAAGGCTGGTTCCCCATTTGCTGCCACGTATTGTTATTTTAGGCTCAAATATATGTATAAGATTTTCAACTTCAAAGATATGGTCAGTATTTCTGAGGCACCATGCATCCCTTTCATAGTCATAGCCCATCAATTCGGTGGGTATGAATCGGAATCCGTTAGGGATATTGCCGAACACTTCATCATGATTGACTTCTATGAATGCGTCTCCAGTCACTTTCCAGCTTGGCACTATCTGTTTTATTAGGCTGCTGAATGTGTCTTCGGCAAATTTTCCTCCGGGCGCATTGAAAAGGTCTGTTAGGTAATTGACTCTTTCGAAGTTTACTTGTTCCTTATGAGGATTATTTATCCGATAACCTGATGATAGCATTTCATCACACAAGACTCCGCAGCATCTGCGTACCCATATGCAACTGTCATAAGCATCATAGTATGTTTTGAGGTCGCCTATATGCTTATCTGGTGTGGTGAAAGTCCATCCGTATTCATTCATGAATGCATCCACTAAACTGGAACGTTCGGGCCTTCTTATTCCGGGCAAATGGTTGGTTATTCCTTTTATTGTGTTGATGATTCCCATAATTATCACATGTCTATTATTTCTAAAATCATTCCGCTACTGTTTCTTGGGCCAAGTATTCCTCCACGCCACATGTCTGGGCAATGGTCATCTATCTTCAGTGGTTTGTCTTCTCCACGTTGTTGGGCTTTCTTGTCCCAACTGTAGGTTTGTGCTTGGCTTATGCTATGTTTGCAGCTTGTATGTATTTTGAATCGGCGAGTTGCAATGAGGTTTTGTATTGTTGTAATGTCTTCATAAGTGTTTGGAGCATATGTTTCCACATTCATAACTATTCTTGCATCTTGCTCACATGCGCTTTTAAGGCTTGCTGCATCGTGTGGCAAGAAAAGAGTATTGTTATTGTTTAATTTGTATTTGTTTTGCAAGGTGACTATGTCATCAACTCTTTGGCTGTCTGATTGGGTTACTCCTTGCTCTTCGGCATCATAATATGTTTCTTCAAGGAGATAGTAACTGTTTCCTAACAGTTCGTCTTTGTGTATTCCCATTACTCCAAAAGTGGTTACAGTTGAAACACCATAGTCACAGCAAATGTTCATTTCATGTATTTGTTCTGGCAAATCAGTGAATGTGTTTTCAGATTCGACGAATTGGTCATAGATTGCTCCTTCGGCTATTACCCATTGGCCAAGTATGTAACGTTTGTATTGAAGTTGTGAATTGCTGTAGAGTAGTTTCAATTGTTCGACATATTCCTCTGAAAGATTAGGATTATCATCTAAAGTGTAATGCCATACTTTAACTACTCCTTTGTCTTTTAGTTCTTGGTTTTTGATGTAATCAGTGTAAATGTAATGGTATGGGCTGTCTGGATTCATTGTCCAGAACATTTGAGCGCCTTTAAGTGAACATCTGCTCATTGCCATTTTTACTGCGGATTCTGGTGCGGTTGCTATTTCATCTGCATACCATCCGGCGACGGTCATACCTTGTATTCTTGCGGTTGCGCCTTCATCGTTGAATCCTACAATGTATGTTCTTTTGTCTCCGATATCAAGGAATCCATCGTATTTGTCATAGTTGTAATGTAGTTTGCCATGAATCATTTTGATTAGGTCTTCTATCACGTTTCTTTCGATTGTGTCTCTTGTTTTTCCTGTTAAGAGGAATTTGTCATGAGGGCTGTTGCCGATGAATTCTAACCATCTTACGTTAGTGGTGATTGTTTTTGAGGACCTTACTGATCCGTGGCTAATGTTTACAAATGCATTGCTATTGTCTAGGAAATCAAGTGCTTTCTTTGAGAATAAACCGTATTGGAATGGTTTAATCCTTGAATTTTTCCCTTGATTTCTTGATGGCATCTGCTAGATCTCCAAATCCTTCATTAATGTTGATTTCAATATTATCTTCTTCATGTTTAAAGTAATCAGCATAAATCTTATTGGCTTGTATTGATAAACTGGTAACATCTTTAAATGTGACTTGAGGAATGTCTGGATTGCTTGCTTGTCTTTTGGTTTTCTCAAACATTTCAGGCAATTGTGCAGCCACTTTTGCCACACCTTGCATATTAGTTGCTATTGTTTCAGCTACAGTTTGAATATCATTTTCAGACTGCTCTATCTTATCTGCTTGTTTTTGAACTTCCTTTTCGATTTGAGCTTCAGCATTTTTACTTTTTTTAGTTGGTTTCTTTTTCTTTTGTGCTTTTCTTTTCTTTTTCTTTTCAGCTCTTTTGTTGAGTTCAGCTTCAACACGATCTTCCATCTTGATGTTTCTTGATTTATACCTGTTCAATGCTGCATGAGAAATCTTTTCATTAAATGCATTTTCCAACCAAGCAGAAACACTTCTTGAACTTTCACCTTCAGATAATCGTTTGACAATTTCATTAAAATGAGGGCTTGCTTCAACTTTATTCTTTCTTGTCAACTTTATCACCATCAAGCATAATTAAAAATTGATAATGTTACAATATTCTTTTTGTAACACTTTGTAAAACGTTACATTACATTCAGTTGTAACGTTACAGAAAAAATTGTATTGTGAAAAATTATCATTAGTTTTTTTATGGATCTAACCATAGATTGTTATTGCCATGCTTATTATGCTGCATGCTACTGGCAAGCCTAACCCTAATAGCCATTTGAGTGTGTTCATTGTACTGCTTAATTGGGTAAGCTGTATTTGTAATTCTTCTATTTTTTGGTCGGCTTCTTCTCTTCGTTTTTGGTTTTCTTTTAGAATGGCTGTTAGTTCAGTTACATTCATGCTTATTATGTCTAGTTTGTCACGGAGATGGTAGTAGTCTCCTGTAATTGAATCTATATCTTCATTTTTGTGGTCTAGGTGGGCTTCTAGTTTGCTTATTCGGGCTTCGTTTATGCAGTGCCCTTTTAGTGGTTGGGGGCTCATTTCATAATCCATCTCCTGAATGATATTTTTTGTTTTTTTTTTCGTTTTTGTTGAATTAGGGAGTGTAAAAAAAATAGTTGAATTTGACTAAAATTTAGCATATTTTTTTCTTAAAAAAAAAGTTTTAGGTTATGTGAAAAAAATAGTGCTTTTTTTATAGAATGTTTGAAGAAATTTAGGAAAATTTTTTCCTCAAACGTCCTATAATTATCTTTTATTAAATTTGGGAATTGTAGTGTTTTTTTTAATTAAAGCTACTCCTTTATTAGGAGGATAAGCTAATATTAGAATCGAACTAATACTTTATGACAAACCATTGTTTAGCTTAAGATGTTTTATCCTTTTTTTTAGGATTATAGTGATTTAATGGAATTTTATTTTTTTTATATAGTAATAGTGTGATGAAATTTTTTATCTGTTTTTATTGCTTTATCCTATTATTGTAGGATAAAGAATAACTGTCTAAAAGAAAAAAGAATATTTTAATTTTTTTTATATTCATATCAATACACAATCACAGAACACCAACATCAATTAATTTTTATAAAAAAAGAGAAGAAGATAAAAAAAAATTTTATAGTTTTTCTCCTAGACAGTTATTCTTTACCCTAACTAATATCTTGTATTTTTTATTCTTTTTTAGTGATCTTCACTATCTTGTACATTAGTCTTTTTCCTCCGATAATGTATCCATATGGGTAGTGCTGTATTCCTGGCACTCCTTGGATTACTAGGCCACATTCCCTGCAGTAAGTTTCATGTTCTTCTAATGCAAGATTGGTGCTTCCACACTTGGGACAAGATATTCTTTTTTTCTTATAGGAGGATTTCTCATCCTGCAGTGTGGATTTCATCTTTGAACAGCACCAATTATTGTATCGAAGCAGTTGCATATTTTTTTTACATATTTTAACTCTATGACTTTTAGGATTCTTTTATCCAAGTTTTTTTATTATATGGAAATATTATTTTTTTTGTTTTTCATAAATCCCTGTTTTTTAGTAGGAAATTTATAAAAAAATGGAAGAAAAAAATGTTTTGTTTTTAGGAACAGATAATTAACTTATAAGTTCCCTCACTATAATTACATTACCTACTGGTCACATTAAAAAAAAAGTAAAAAGAAAAGAAAAATATAAAAATTTTTTACTATATTTTAGCAGATTTCAATAAACTGTTTCTTTGGTAGTAGTCACATAATCTGCTAATTATAAGACTAAAAATCTCTTCATTCACACCATATTCCTTGCAAACACTATAGTTAAAAGTACGTCTTTGAGGTGTTTCCAATTTTTTGATGTAGAAGCATATGCTTGTGATGATTGTTTCGCAACTTGCTTGCCTATGCAGTTCCTTAAAAGGCACTGTACGTACAATCTCAAGGCATCTTTCACGGTTATTTCCTTGAATGTTCAGCTCATCCATCACATATTTGCAGGTTCTGATTTTTGCTGCAAGTCTCCACTCCTTATTGTTATACTCCACCTTTAGCCTATTGGAGACAAACTTCTCTCCAGGCTGCTTAGTCTTGTACTTCTTAAGCAGGTAATTTATATCTCTATTAGCCATAGTCACTTCACTTCCTCCATTTATCCTAGAAAAACTATAATTTTATTTGTGGGATTTGGCCTCCCAAAAATTGCATGTGGTCAATCCTCCTTGAGCCTTGCGATGTTCTATTGTTCTTCCTAGGAAGCAATCTGTTATGTTATCTTCCCATAATAGGTAGTGTTTGCATTGGCTGCAAACGTGCTTAGTAATTATTGTCTCTTTCATCATAGTAGCAACACCAAGTTTTCCAGTTCGGTCTTATAGCTTTCACGTAGATTGGATAAGCTGACAATTTTTTTGAATGTTGATTCCCTTAGGCAGCTGAATGTGGGTTTGCATGAATTGTTCAACTGCTCATCTATAGCAAGTATGCTCATTTTCAATGAGTAGATGCGACTATGCAGATTACACATTTCAACATCAATATCTTCTATGTTTTGCAGGTTTTCCTGCAAATTATTTATTTCCTTTTTAATGATTAGTGAATTGCTCATTTTAGTAACTCCTCCAGTGATAAGCATTAAAAAAAAAGAATAACTTTTTCATTTAGAGCTCATCCTCATCATCATAATCTTTAGGGTATGCTGTGTAAATGTTGATTATGGATCCATCACCGATTACTCCCTTTACACAATATCCCATAATAAATCCTAATATCACTAAAACTATATTAGTTGCTGCAAGCATTCTTTCAACTCCTTTTTTAATAATTCAACTCTCTCTTTTGAGCCTTTGCCATTTCTTACCAATTGCTTTTCAGCTTCTATCTGAATACGTAAGCTTTGAGCTTTCTGATTCAACTGATTCATAAATATATACTCTCCACACAATTCATTTTTTTTAGTCTATCCAATACACATATGCAGTCTTGGATTTTTCACGCTTTACAATCCCCAAGGGACTATTGTTATGGCATTGGTCTGACACCCATAATTTGGCTAGGATGTTAGGATTAACATAATAGTCTCTAGGGAAATTTTCAATAATCCATGTGCATATTGTCCCTGCCTTAAATTTATTTCCCTTATTGAACAATAGGAAAGCGCGGATTGCAGTTTTAATCTTGCCTCTTCTTATGGAATTCATAAAAATAACATTCCTCCAAATCGTTTAATGTTTTATACTCTTATGTTCAGAATTTCTCTTCTGAACTCACCATAGAACCTTGATATTGCCCATTGAGGACCTTCTATAGTTTCAACTTCACCATTTTTATAGATGATTTTCACTTCTGCAGGTTCCTTTCTTCTGAAACAGTCAATTGATAATATTCTGCTTCGCCTCTTACGGTAATGGTCTATCAATTCTCTCCTGTTTTTCTTTGTGTTGACGTTTTTCATACTTTGAAGTCTCCTATTCGTTTTTGGATTTTCTTGAAGTCAGTTATGCTTAGGCCATAATTCCACATGGGTGTGTGGAGTATGATCCAGTTAGGCCTTTCCTTGTCATGTTCAACATAGAATTTTTCCAGTTGCTTATCTTTCCAAGTCATATGAATATCCTACCTTTCCATAATATTGCTTTTTTTAGGAGGAATATTTTTTCTGTTCAACGATTGATGATTAATGTTGAACACGAAAAAATAAAACCCTTTGATTTTCAACTATACAGTTTTCAATTGTTTAATTTTTTATTAATTTTTCTGAACATTCCAATAAATCTTTAAGTTTCAAATCATCCTTGCCATGCATCAGCTGCCAGCAAGCAGCCATCATGACAAGATTCATCTGGCCATTGCCAGTGCATATCTCTATGACAATATCATTTGTCAAATTATCATAAAGATAAACATTCTGACTGCCACTAAAATTAATAATCGTAAACCTTTCATCCACCATCATCATTTCTCCTCTTCTAACCTGCACATCATAACAAGCTTGAATGCAGTATTATACACTGCCTTCTGAAGAACATCATCAGGGACCTGCAGGTACCTCAAGTCAACTTCACCTTTGCGCTGCAATCCAGCACTGGTGCAGTCAGCTACAAACTCCAAGACATCCAATAAGTCAACATCATCATGAACACCAGTTGGAATATTAAGGTGATGGCGCTCAATTTTCATATGCTCATCAAAGGTAAGGTTTGGGAAATCAAACTTGGTCCAATCATGACAGCAACCACGAATCACTAAAGCACGTGCAAGCCTATCCAAGAACACACTTACCAAATTTGAATGCAATATGGTGTCATCTAAAGCTCGTTTCCTAACATCACCTACCTTATCATAGATATATTGGGCGAATGGTGTAGATTCAACAGGTATCTTTTCAACATCCTCGCCACTGAACCAATCATCATAACTAATATCCAACATATCCTATTTCGCCTCCATAGGCAACTTATAAAAAACATATGAACCGTCCTTGCGAATCTCCAAATCCTTAAAGACAGAGTTAATCTGATACTTGTCTCCACGAATCCAGACATTGACCTGCTGCCTATTCAATGAGAACTGGCCCAAACCGAAATGGTTACTGTTAATCCAATCCGCAATGTCCTGACTGGTAACCTCCTTTCCACGGTTCATCACCAGAAATGCCTTGATCAATAACCTTACCTTAATGCGAGTAATATCCTTAACCATAAAAAAATAACTCCTCTTGCCTTTAGTTTTCTTCCAATCGTTTGCGGAATACATTGCAAATGTTCATATACTCATCATAGAACTTGACATACTCATGGGGAACATAAGTGCCAGGATTATCACGGATATACTGTTCAATCTCATCATGCAATAATAGGTAGTCCAGCTCATTGGCAAATCGGAAACTTTGGCAACTGCTATGACTATAGTACTTATAACCGGTACATCCCATTGCAATGCGACCCACATTCTGCTTGCGATTGCCGTTCTTGTCCTTCACATGAGTAATCACCAAGGACCCTCCGCATAATGGGCAAGTGAAGTTACGAACCCAACGCTTCAGCATCAAGACCAATGCAAAATCATCAGGGCCTGCAGAGCCCATGACATTCATTAATGTATCGATTTTCCTTTCAAGATCTATAATCCTGGAATCTTTCTCATCCAGTTCCTGCTGCAACTTCTCATTAAATGAATTGTCAAGGACAAACCTCATCTGCTCTTCTGAATTTATGCGCTTATTGTTTTTGCCTGTTCTCAAATGTAGGAAATCAAACTTCTCATTAAGCTTCTCCTTTGCTTGGAGAATTGTCAACCTTCCTTTCATCATGTCGTTCAACAGTTCATTTTTGCAATATGCCTCAACCAATAGTCTATGGCCTTTGGGCACCAATCCCAAGTATTCGCCATCATAATAGAATTTCAGTTTCTTATCGTTATGGCCCATATAGTAAAATCCTGTTCGTTTAGGGATTAAAGCTTTCTTGATTTGCTCCATCATATCATTATAGCTTGCGCCTTTGTTTTCGTATAATATGTCGAAGACTATCCTTTGGATCTTATCCACATCGTTTCCTCGTTTAGGCACGTAATCTCCTTCTTGGAATTCCTTTAGTATAAGGTAGTATCTTCCGTTGGTATGTTCTGTCAATCTGAAAACTTGGCAGTCAAAGAGGACTGTGCTGTTGTGTGTAGCATAAGTTTTGCGATTTTTAGCCAATTCATTCATCATTTTACACCTTCTTTTTTATGTAAAAAATTCTACTTCGTTATACATTCCTATAATAATAAAACTATTTTAATTAAATAAAATAAAATAAAATAAAATAAAATAAAATAAAATAAAAAAAAAATTTTTTCCTTAAAAAAAATTTCTAGAGAAAAAGTATGTATCAATACATATATACATACAAATACATACTCAATCTCCATGAGTGAAATTTTTCAATTGAAATTTTGGTTTTTCAAGTGTATTTATGCATAGTTCACCATAGCAATATCCTCACTCTCCAAAATCTGAACAATTTCATTAAAATTACAATTATGCCTCTTGCATTCCGCTTCAACCTGATTCAAGCCAATCACGCCCTTACGAGAATAAACATCATAAACCCATTTCAAAACAGTTTCAACATTGGCCTTACTCTCCTTGACCAATGTTTCCTCATGTTCCAACTCACAAATACGTTTAGTGACAGATTTCTCCTCAAGCTTCAACTCATGAAGCCTCTCTATTAGTTCAGCCTTCTCATCAGAACCGTATAGATCCATACTCAAGAGCTCATTAATACGGCCGCTAAGATTATCATACTTAGTCTTAGCCGAATTATACAGGTCACAATCAAGTGTAATAGTAACTTTCTTCTTAGTAGTTGCCATATAACACCTCTCGAATATGCTTGCAATGATGTTCAGAATCATCAATCCTTGCACCACCCCATTTTTCAGTTTGCAACCGATTGATGAAGTGAGGACAATCACAAAAACAAGTCCTTTCCACTTTATCGATATCAACACCATAATTGATGTTTTCATCAGAGAAGGAACCGACACGATAAAATTCATACTCCTCATTTTCTGCCAATAAGGTGATTTGAGGAGATGACATTAATTATCATCTCCTGGACAGTTTTCTTCAATGAAACTTAATAGTTCCTCCTTATACTCTGAAGGTATTTCACCACGTTTAAGCATTCCATGAGCTTTGAGCTTCATGTTTCTTTGGTTGATGCTTAAACCCCGGTGTTTTACTTCTTTTGCCACATTCTTGGCATAAGTTACCACTACAGGAGTTTCATCCAATGGCTCCACCTTGTCTGCGGTTGTGAACTCATTTTTATCAGACACCACTTCTGCTTCAATCACGTTTTCTTTTGATTGTTCCTGTTTCTTTGGTTTATTTTTTGCATTTTGCCTTGCATGATATGTGCTTTCTGATTGTATTTCATCTGCAGTCACTTCTCCTGCTCCGATTAGGTCTGCTATTGCCCGGTTTGTTGCACGGGTCATAGCGGTTGCAGGTATGTCGTGGTTGGGATTATTCCTATTTTTTTCGAATTTGCTGCAGTTTCCCCAGCCATCAGCATAACGGCCGGTTGGCAATGTTGCACGTACAACAAAAGTAGCTTCAATGACTCTGCCTTTTTCAGTTTTCAACACTTCCTCCTTGAGGATTTCAGTATTGATGTTGAAAGCACGGGCATATTTTCTCCAAGCGGATTTTTTCTTATACATTTTGCCTTTGATGTTCTGGTAGTCGCTTTCATCCAACATCTTTTCTGTTATTTCCTGGTAGGCATTCCATTCCTGTAATGCTTGATCCACATTTACAGTTGAAATGCTTGTTTCGTTTACGATTGCTGGTGCATTCTCATTAATTTCTTGCATAATCATATCCTCCTAAAAATATAAAATTAATTGGGAGATTCCCTTTCGGGGTCCCAATGTATGAATTCATAGATTGCATGGTACTGTGTTTCGTTCTTGCTGAAGTGGCCTTTTTCCTTTAGGCCAAAACATTTCAAGAATAATTGTAGTATTTCATCCTCTACTGGGTGTGTGCTCATTATCTTGAATGAGCCATCATACCAGAGCATTACGTTTATCATTCGACTGTTTGTGTATGCTTGTAGGAATTGTACCATTTCGGTTCTTAGTTCTTCGATTCCTGGTTCTAATTGGACTGCCTGTTCTCTTAATTCTGTTACTGTTACCATTTTGAGTCAACCCCCTTTTTTTAGTACCATAGGAATCCGTAGGTAGGGCTTGTCATTATGAAGCATAGTCCTACGAATATTGCGAGTGCTATTAGTATAGCTGTGTAGACACTAATTCTTATGATGATGTCTTTTTCGAGTATGCTGGTTGTTTCAGCTGCTCTGTGTAACCTTACTGGTTGTTGTGTTTTCTTGTACATTTTATTCCTCCTATTTTAATGCATTCGTTGTTTGTGCATTCTTCTGTGCAGATGCAGTCTTTGCAGTAGTCTTCATGTTCTCCTATGTTTTCATTAGGGTTCATAGCAGCACCACTTGTTCCTTGCTGTTTTCCGGTTGGCAACAGCTGCAAGGGGTGAATCCTTTAGGGAGGTTATCTACCATTTGGTAGTTCTCCCTTAGGATTAAATCCTTGTAGTGGCAGTCTTCCCTGTGGTAGATCATGCTTCTGGTGTTGAGTATGAAGCACATTCTAGATCACCTCTAGTATTTTCCATTTGTCGTAGAGGTAGTTCTTGTTGCCGCTTGGTGAGGAGTCCTTGAATGTTTTCAAGTGTTTGCAGTTTGCTTCTCCTATGAGTTTCACTTCTGTGTCGAATAATAGTGTGCGGTTGTCGAATTTGAAGTGTGCGCTTGTTGTGTAGATTACTTCCCCTGGTTTTAATGGGTCAGTGTTGGTGGAGTAGATAGGGATTATTGTTTCCATCATTTTCCACCTTCTACTGCTGCTTCTTTTGTATTAAAACTAGTTACCTTATCCACTTGTGTGGATTTTCCGTATTGGTCTTGTAATTCATGCACACATGCTAGTGCCCTTTGAGCTTCTTCATGCTCAACAGGATCATAAATTACAGACCCATCATCTAAAAATTCCATTATATCACTACTAGGATTTCTGAAAATTTTTAGAACTGCCATTCTAAAAACTTTCTGTAATTATACTTTGAATAAACTAATATATAAATGTTGCCTAATTTTTGCCTTATTATAGAAAAACTTTATATAATTTATTGCCTAATATTATAATATATAAATATAATTAATAATAAAAATGGAGGTATGGTAAGATTGATTGAAAGCGAATCAAATGTAACTACTACTAATCCTCGTTCAAAATCATTAAGAACCACTATCCCACCAGAAATTAGAAAAGCTTTGAAATTGGAAGCAGGTTCTAAATTAAGATGGAATGTTGACATTGAAAATGACAAAATAGTAGTGTCCATTGAAAAATCAGAATAAAAATTAAAAATTTAATTATAAATTTTTTTAAAAAATAGCTTTGTTCGTGATTATACGAAATTCTTAAGACCCATCATCTAAAAATTCCATTATATCACTTAATAACATTTAGTTATGTCAATGTCGTAATTTTATCGTCATAAGTAAAGTATAAATAAAATCATAACAATAAATAATATTACGACACAGACACTAAATATTATCACTACTAGGTGTATACTATTTTTTTATTCTGATGTCTGCATAGTTGATGAATACTCTGTAGACACTGCCATGTTTACACTGTATTCGCTCGAAACTATGCCCAATTACTATCATTCATAACCTCATTCTATATAATAACATTAAATAATAAAACCTATAAACCACCACCAAAAACAAAACTATATTGCTACTTTTTACTAACAAATACTAGAAAATAACTCCTCCTTATCAACATACATAAAAGATTGAGGAGCATTAAAATCATCCAATAAATTTACATCAATAAACTCATCTAAAATATCTAATTCCCCCACTTTCAAAGCAAACCCCATATCTTTACCTTCAAAATAACTGAAGAAATCCTTCTCACAGATTCCTGATTCACTTGAAAAATTATCCCATAAATTAGACGGGGTATCCTTAATAATCTCCTCCAATTCAAAAGAACCAACAATCTTTTTCATAGGAGCAGTAGCATAAATAATAACATTATCCACTTCTTTTTTAAAAACAACCCTACGAAACTCATATGTCTTCTCTTTAGAAATAATTTTATCAACATATTGTGGCTTGATTGAAATCACTACATCCATATTATCAACCCTAATAATATATTAGTTATTGATTATGCTTAAACTTATCTTTAATCATCAGATAATTTTCATGACTTAAACTTTGGGTAGATTGAACAGGGCCATTCACAACACCCAACTCAACCAATTCTTCATAAGAAATCTTATAATCATATGTTTTAGAATGAATAAACAATATTACAGAGACCTCTGATTGTAAAAGTTCTTCTAATTCTTCTAAAGAAAAAACACTACGTTTACTAATCAATTGAAGAGATCATTTAAATTATCCACCCTGTGGAATGATTCCACCACTCCAACATCTGCAATGCCTTTCTTATCAGTTTCATAGAATAATATTAAATCCCCTTCTTTTAGATTAGCATTAGCATGAGATATATAGGCTTTTTTTATAGTATTTGTAGGAATCAGATTTGAAGGGTACTCACCAAAACCTTCTTCTGAAAAAGATTCTAGACTAGTTTGAACAACTGGTTTTAAGAATAATTTTTCATGAAACTCTGGTTTGATAGGCACTATGAACTTTCTAACATTTTCATTGTCACAGAAATAAGGATAATATTTCTTTGCAATTTCCGAAAATGAATCATCATTATCTTCAATTTCCTCTAAAATTTCATTTTTATTAATCTTTTTAATATAAACTTCTTCGTCTCTTGAATTATTTCCCACATGCTTGAATCCATATTCTTCTATTAAATATGTCAAATAGTCATTTTCTTTAGTGAAGTGAGTCAGATATAATTCTTCGCAGCCTAAAGAAATTGCATAATTAATTATCCAGTATAAAAATAATTCCCCTATTTTATTCCCATTGCTAGATACTTTCATTGTTGCTATTTTTATCCTGTCCTTAGGAATTAAAGTTTCATCCAATAAATCAATTGTTTCATTTTCTCGTTTGTAAATTAATAATGCTCCCAAATGCCCTTTCTCAGTATATGTTAAACATTCTCTTCTAACTTTAACAATTTTTTCAAACCAATGATTGAATTCAGGATAATCTTCTTTTAAGGAATCGAATATTGGATCATCTAAATTTAAAGTGTCTACAGTTGTTTTTTTAATGGTTGTAGGTTTGAAAGGTAATCTAACATCCAAGTTAATTAAAGCTTCATTAACAGTCAATACTTGTTCTTCTAAATTAAATTGTTTTGCTCTTTTATGTATCCCCAAATCTTCAGTAATTAAAAAATCTACCTTTTTAGAATATAATGCATATAATAATAATGCATCATTATAGTCATTAGATTTGTTAATTTTTAGTTTTCCTTTAAAATATTCATCTTCTTCAAAGCTTGGAGGATTTTTTAATTCTTCATAACTATTTAGTTTAGATAATGTGATTTTTCTTCTCTTTTCATTTGAATCATTTTTAATATCATCGTAAGTTGCAGGATGAATATATACTTTGAAAAAATCTTTTTTCATTAATCTTAAAAATTTTTGTAAAGATCTTGATAAAGGTACATTATCTTCTCTTTGAATTAAAATATTTGTGTCTAATAAAAGTCTTGTTATCATGATATCCCTTTATAAATTAATTGTGTAAAATTAGATGCAACCTATGAAACCTATCTCATTGTCATTATTACTTTATCTTTGGCTATATATAAAATTAACTGTTCAGAACATTCTGTTTTATAATATTCTAATGTTTAACTTTTTATTAGTAATTTTATTAGTTTGTTCATCTTAAAAAAATGATTCCTATACATTTTGGATTTTTGTGTTCAATAAAAAATGTGCAAAATTATGAGTTTGTATAAAATCAATTGTGCATAAGTCCTTGTCACATAATATATTTCTCCCAAGTATATAATACCTATTAGGAAAGAGCATTTGAAAAGAAATCAAACTCATACTATAATATACGAACAAAATAAATTATGTTAAAAAAAAATAATAATGGAAAAAATTTATTTTTCCTTCAAACCACTTAAATCCATCTTAGCCATATCAAAATCAACGGTGTCATTGAAAACTGTTGTGCCGTTAGGATCTAAAATCTCCAACTGGATATAGCTGACATTATAAAACTCGTTGGTCTGAATGGATGCTATGGTACTTGTTTGAGATTTCTCTGAATTGGAAAAAAGATACCTCATATAATCATCATGATACTCCTTAACAAGAGAACCATTCTCATCAATAAATCTGGCTTTCATATCATAACCTTGGAAATCACCTTCAAGGTTGGTGAATACGCCATCCAAGTAATAATTATAATATGGAACTCCATCATTGACAAATGTGAAACCATAGGCATTCACCTTAATCAAGGTAATGTTCTGTTGATCGTCATTATTTCCCCCACTGAACGCAAAAGCTGCAATAATTATAATGGCAATAATTGCTATAATTCCAAGCAATATTTTTGTTCCAGGCAAATTTAATGATGAATCCTTTCTCTTGGATTCTTTCATTCTTTTATCAACATCTTTGAAATCATGGCCACAATTACCACAGAATTGAGCCACATCTTCATTTTCCTCTCCACATTTAGGACAAAACTTAGTCATTACAACCACCCATATACTATCATCATTTTTTTTAATAATGATTTTTTTATTTGACCAACATAATAAATTTAACTACTCCCCTTAAAAACCATATTTCTTTAATACTTCTTGAATCTTTTCTTCAACTTGCTTATCAATATTAGACTTAATCTCAAGGTTCTCCTCCTCTAATTTCCTAGCATCTTTCTTAAGCTGCAATACTTCAGGACTATCTAAAGTCAAATGATTGACATCCAGATTAATAGTGATCAAATCCATATGCTCAATATAAACTTCCTTTAAATTTTGAGGATTATCCATAAAATAAGAATTTCGTGTGTTTCCCTTGCTTCGACCTTGCAAAGAATCTACCTGTTCCATGCTTAACTCTTTTGCTAGGTTGCTTGCATGAAATTTTCTTAGCATATGGCTGCGAAGCCTATTGTAACCTCCTTTTTTATCTAAACCTAATTGAATGTTAAGTTTTTTGAATCTTTCATTGAAGTAGTGGAGATTGATTTTAAAGAGCTTTGTATCGGGATTTAAAGGTTTGCTTATCCCTTGCAAGTAACTTAAGATGGCTTCTACAGCTTCTGGACTGCAAAAGGTGTAGTAATACTTATTTGTTTTTTGTCTCCTTAAACGAAAAGTAGGGACAACATCATCACGTCTTTTTAGGGCATTGATTACATCATAAATGTTGTCTTCGTCATGGTAGTCTTTTGTTGCGATGATGAAATCTTGTATTGTGAGGTTTAATGTTTCTCTTCTTGCACAACCGCTGCTGCTCATGAATAGGATTATGGCTCTCATTTGAGGGTCTGCAAGTTTTAATGCTTCCTTGATTATTTCCTTAGTTGGAAGGTCTTCATAGTTTATTGGTGCATTTTGGATAACATTTTTGTCACTGAAAAATGGTAGATCATGTATTTCTATTTCGTAGTGTTTGTATATTGTTTGTATGGTGCTTAGATATACTTTTGCAGTGTTGATGTTATAATTTTGGGTTAGGTATCCTCTGAAGTTGATTAATCGTGTTTTTAATGTTCTTTTCTTCCATCGGATACCTTGTTCTTCTTCATTTTCTGCTTCGGTTAATAGTTCCTGAAGAGACATTCCATTGAATTTCACATAGTTTTTTACTGCTTGCTTGTAGGTGTCTCTTCTTGTTCTGGAATGGTTGCGTATATTATGCAAATTTTCTAGTATTTCCTCGTCTTTCATATTCATATTTTTCGCATCCTCCTTTAATATGAATGGGGCAATAGAGCATTTGAAAAATAATAAAAAGTGTGGAAATATCTAATTATTTATGAGCA
>ONYG01000226.1 GCA_900321995.1 uncultured Methanobrevibacter sp.
CCTCTTCAACTACTTCCTCTTCAGCTTCTTCCTCAGCAGCCTCTTCAACTACTTCTTCTTCAGCTTCAACAACTTCTTCTACTTCTTCTTCAACTACTTCTTCAGTTGCGTCTGCAACTTGTTCTTCTTGATTTTCGACAACTACATCAGTAGATTCAACTACTTCAGTTTCAATTTCAACTTCTTTATCCACGTCAGCACCTTCTTCAGTGTTTTCAGAATTTAAGTTAATAATGACATCTAAGATGTCAGTAAGATTACGGGTTTCTACAATAATGTCTGCGTTTTCTTTTAAAGCAGGTTTAGCATTGAATGCAACACCATAACCAGCAGATTCAATCATAGAAATATCATTAGCTCCATCTCCAACAGCAACACATTCCTCTAAAGAAATGTCTTTGTCTTCAATGAATTTAGATAAAACATCTAATTTTGAACCAGATACTAATGGTCCAGTAACTTCACCTGTTAAAACCCCGTTTTCTTCAACAAGTGAATTTGTGAATACATTATCCACATTTAGTTTTTCCTTAATAACATCGGCAATTATATTAAAACTGCCACTTATAATAGCTACATCAAAACCATTTTCCTTTAATCCGGAAATAGTTTCTTCAGCACCTTCCATTAGAGGCATTTCATTAGCTAATGTTTTAATGTCTTCAGTAGAAGCTCCTTTAAGAAGCCCAACTCTTTTCTTAATGGATGTTTCGAAGTCGATTTCACCTTGCATAGCTTGCTCAGTGATTTTTGCAATTTGATCTTCAATATTTACCAATTTTCCAATCTCATCTATGCCCTCACCATCAATAATAACATTATCTAAGTCAAATACTACAAGTTTAATCAAATATATCACCAAATTATATTAAGTCCAATTCGCTAAGTCTAGCTTTAGCGTTTTCAACACCTAACCTAGCGTCTTGTTTGGTTTTTGCACCGGTACATACTACTTTACCGGAACCGAATAATAATAAAACTACTTTAGGATCAGATAAACGGTAAACTAAACCTGGGAATTGTTCAGGTTCGTACTCAGTGTTTTCTAATTCCAAAGCAACTGCTTCTAAATTTAATGTGGATTGTAAATTTGCAGAAGCAACAATATTTTGAATTTTAATATCAAACTCATGAGGAATTTCAGTATCAATTTTTCTCATAAGATCGACTGTCTTTTTAATAGCTAATTTAGAATCATCGATAGATTTAGCGCCAGTACAAACGAGTTTACCAGAACTAAAAATCAAAGCTGCAGTTTTAGGGTCTTGAAGTTTAAAGACTAGACCTGGAAACTGTTCCCTATTAAAATCGACACCTTCTAATGCTTCAGCAACTTCAGTAAGAACGATATCTTTACCAATGCTAGCAGAAGCTACAATGTTTTCAATTTTTATATCAACATCGGTCAATTATATACCTCCAAATCAAATTTAAAAAAAGTAAGTAAATATTTTAAAAAATCAATATAATTTTAGTTTTACAAATGAAAAAATCTAATATAAAAAAACGGTAAAATTAATAAATTATTTAATAAAATTTTTACTAATAAAATATATCATTTATATAGTATATAAAGTTAATTGAAAAATTTTTAAAAAATCACAAAAATATTATGAAATAAGATAAAAGTAATAATCTTATAGTTTCATCATCTACAAACAAAAAATTTTAGAATAATTTTTTAAATAATAAAGGAAAAAGTATAAATAGTAAAAGATAAGTTTTAATTTAAAAAATAAAAATTCTTAAGTTAAAAATTAAAGAAATGAGAATTTAAAAAACTTATAAGAACTCATAGAAACATTTGACAAAAAATAGATTTTAAAAAAAACCAAGAATTGAAGAATTCATATTTGAAGGGATAATATGATAGAAGTAGAAGTCAAAGCAAAAATCGATAATTTCGAAGACATAAAAGTGAAACTCAATCAAATTAATGCTGTTAAAACAAAAACAGAAGAACAAATTGACAGATACTTTAACAGCCCAGTTAAAGACTTTGCTGAAACTGATGAAGCTTTAAGAATAAGAGAAACAAAAACAGAAGACTCTCATAATTTATTCATAACATACAAAGGTCCTAAAATAGACAAAAAAAGCAAGACTCGAGAAGAGGTCGAGATGAAAATAGAAGACAGCGACAAATGCAGCAAGATCTTTGAAAACTTAGGGTTTAAGGAAGTGAGAACTGTCAAAAAGAACAGAGAATACTTTAAGCTTGACAATTTTGAGATAAGCCTTGATGATGTTGAAGGTTTAGAGCCATATATGGAAATAGAGATAGCATTGGAAGATGGAACTGACTATAATGAAGCACAAGATAAAATATTTGATTTATTTAAAGAATTAGGCATTACAGATGGCTTTGAAAGAACTTCATACCTAGAATTATTAGAAAACTTAGACAAATAAACTTCTAATAAATATGGCATTAAAAATAAACTAACTGACTGAGTTAAAAAAAATCTTATTAAAAAAATAAAATTACTTCCATTTGAAAATGTTAAAAATAGAAAACTTATTATATAAAAAACTCATTATATTAAAATCATAATAAAAATTATTGTTAGAAAATTATTCAACTATATTTACTAAAAGAGAGATGTGAAAATGCAATATTATACAAGTCCTTTTAACAAGGAAGAGGAATATGAATTCCCTAAAAATATTACTATTTATGATACTACTTTAAGAGATGGAGAACAAACTCCTGGAGTTTGCTTTTCCAAAGACGACAAATTAGAAATTGCAAGAAAATTAGACCAATTAAGAATCCATCAGATTGAAGCTGGTTTCCCAATCGTCTCAGATAGGGAAGCGTCTACAGTTAAAGCAATAGCTAATGAAGGATTAAATGCTGAAATCATCTGTTTGGCAAGAACCAAAAAAGCAGACATCGATAAAGCACTTGACTGTGATGTAGATGGAATAATCACATTCATGGGAACCTCAGATATTCATTTAGAACATAAAATGCACATAAAAAGGCAAGAAGCATTGAATATTTGCATGAAATCTATTGAATATGCTAAAGATCATGGATTATTTGTAGCATTCTCTGCAGAAGATGCTACAAGAACCGATTTAGACTTCTTAAAAAGAGTATACTCCAAAGCAGAAAGTTATGGTGCAGACAGAGTGCACATTGCAGATACTGTTGGAGCAATAACTCCACAAGGAATCACATTCCTTATCAAGGAACTTAGAAAAGTAACTGACATTGACATTGCTATGCACTGTCACAATGACTTTGGATTAGCAGTTATAAATTCCATTTATGGATTATTGGCAGGAGGTACTGCAGTTTCAACTACAGTTAATGGAATCGGAGAAAGAGCAGGAAATGCATCTCTTGAAGAACTTATTATGTCCTTAAAATTATTATATGGTAAGGACTTAGGTTTTAAAACCAAATATATTCAAGAGCTTTCAAACTTAGTATCCCAAAAAACAGGATTAGAAATTCCATACAATAAGGCAATTGTAGGTAAAAACGTATTCAGACATGAGTCTGGAATACACGTGGACGCTGTTATTGAAGAGCCTCTTACCTATGAACCATACTTACCTGAACTTGTGGGACAAAAAAGACAATTGGTTTTAGGAAAACATTCTGGATGCAGAGCTGTTAAGGCAAAGCTCGACGAATGTGGTTTCAAGGTAACCAATGACCAACTCTGTGAAATCGTTAAAAGAGTAAAACAAAGCAGAGAAGAAGGTAAATACATTAACGACGATGTATTTAAAGACATTGTCAGAAGTATCGATTCAAATTATGTTGATTTATAAAAAATCAACTTTTATTTTTTTAAATATATACTTAACATAGTTAAATAATAATATAATTTTTTCATAAGCCAAACATCCCATTTTAAAATTTCAATAAGTAAAACTAATTTTAATAAGTAAATTATAATCTAAAAAAAAACTAATTCTAAATAAATAAAACTATTTTTAAATAAATAAATTTATAATCTTAAAAATTAAACTTAAAATATAATAAAAAATATCAATTGAAAATAAAAGGTTAATTCATTAAATATCTTGAATTAATATCAACTATATTTAGGAGATTAAACTTGAATATTACAGAAAAAATATTATCTCAAAAGAACGGGAAAGAAGTAAGTCCTGGAGAAATAATCGAAATAGATGTTGATTTAGCTATGTCTCATGATGGAACTTCCCCACCTGCAATAAAAACCTTCGAAAAAATAAGCGATAAAGTATGGGATAATGAAAAAATAGTTATTGTCTTTGACCATAATGTTCCTGCAAACACCATTGGATCTGCAGAATTTCAAAAGGTAGCAAGAAATTTCATAAAAACTCAAGGAATTAAAAATCATTACATACATGGTGAAGGAATATGTCACCAAGTCCTTCCTGAAAAAGGACATGTTGAGCCAGGAATGGTAATTGTAGGTGCAGATTCACATACATGTACATACGGTGCTTTTGGAGCATTTTCCACAGGAATGGGTGCAACTGACCTAGCAATGGTTTATGCTACTGGAAAAACATGGTTTATGGTTCCGGAAGCCTTAAAAATAGAAGTGGAAGGAAGCTTAAGACCTGGAATTACATCAAAAGACTTAATTTTAAATATTATTGGAGAAATAGGAATTGCTGGTGCAACCTATAATACTGCAGAATTCTGTGGAGAAACCATAGATAACTTATCTGTTGAAAGCAGAATGACCATGACAAACATGGCAATTGAAATGGGTGCAAAAAACGGTATCATGGAGCCTAATGACTCTACAATAGAATACATCTGCAAAAGAACCGGCAAAACAAAAGACCAATTGAATATAGTCAAATCAGATAAGGATTCCACATACCTTAAGGAATATCTATTCAATGTAGATGATATGGAAGCTCAAATAGCTTGTCCAAATGATGTGGATAATGTAAAACCATTATCACAAGTGGAAGGAACTCATATTGACCAAGGATTTATAGGATCATGTACAAATGGAAGATTATCTGACCTTGCACAAGCTGCAGCAGTCCTTGAAGGAAAACAAATCCATGATGATGTAAGACTCATTATCATTCCTGCATCCCGTGAAATCTATCAGAATGCAATGGATTTAGGATACATAAAAACATTCCTAGACGCTGGTGCAATCGTTTCCAATCCTGGATGCGGACCATGCTTAGGAGGACATTTAGGAGTTCTATCTGAAGGGGAAACAAGCATCTCCTCTACAAACAGAAACTTTAAGGGCAGAATGGGCGATCCTAACTCATCTGTTTATCTTGCAAATGCAGGAGTTGTAGCTGCTTCTGCAATTTCTGGATTCATTGAAAATCCAGACAACTTATAATCAACAAGGAATTCTAATCAACTCAAGAAGCCATAATGGGATTACAAATGAGTTTTATTTTTATAATTTGATTTTATGAAAAATAATCAATTTAGGAGTTATAAAAATGACCCAAAATACAGACAATGATGTAAATGTAAGATTGATTGAAAAGATCAATAAGGTAGAAGAAGACTATGGCAAGAAATTTTCAAACACTCAAAAAATTCTAATGACTACCGACGGATCAATTACTGCCATATTAGACGTTCTTCATGGAAAAATTGACTTAAAAACACTTGAACAACATTTTGAAGAGGCAACAGAAGAAAGCGCAAAACTAGTAAACGTAGATGTTGGAGATGAAGTCAATTTTAGAGAAATCGTAATGCATAAGGACGACCAACCATTGATTTATGCTAAATCTTATATTCCATTAAAAAGATTGACTGCTGAAGTCAAGGAAGACTTGACAAGAGCAGACATTCCTATTGGAAGAATATTGAAAAAATATGATTTTGAAACAAGACGCGAAATCAACATCATTAAAATAGAAAAGGCAAATGAGACTTTAATCGACCTTTACAACACCGATGAGGATTTCCTTGCAAGAGATTACACTATAATCAAAGATGGTGAAATACTAATGTGGATTAAGGAATACTTCCCAGTTAGTTATTTCACTGAAAACTAGAAAAATAAGTCTAAATTAGTTTAATAATTCTAAAATTAGCCTAACAAATATAAAAAACAAGAAATAAGTCTAAATAAAACTAAGGTGGATGATATGGGAGTTAAATTTAAGGACATAGTTTCTCCTCAAGACATTAACTTAAAAGATTTGGAAGGAAGAACTGTAGCAATAGATGCATACAATACACTCTATCAATTTTTATCAGGAATTCGTCAAAGGGATGGCAGTCCATTAATGGATGCAAATGGCAATGTAACTTCCCATTTAAGTGGATTATTATACAGAACCGCTTCAATCGTTGATAAGGGAATTAAGCCAGTCTATGTATTTGATGGAGATGTTTCCCAATACAAAACAAAGACTGTTGAAAAAAGAAGAGCATTGAGAGAAGAGGCAAACCAAAAATATGAAGAGGCCAAAGCTGCCGGAAACATAGAAGAAGCTAGAAAATATGCAATCAGAAGCTCCAGATTATCACCTTACATTATAGAATCATCTAAAGCACTTCTTGAATATATGGGTGTGCCATTTGTACAGGCAAAAGGAGAAGGTGAGGCTCAAGGAGCTTATATGGTCAATCAAGGAGATGCATGGGCTGTAGCTTCACAGGATTATGACTGCTTGCTATTTGGAGCCCCACGTATTCTAAGAAACCTCACTTTAAGCGGAGGATTGTCTAATCTCGAATATTTAGAGCTTGATAAGGTCTTAGAAGATCTTGACTTGACTAGAGAACAATTAGTCGATGTTGCTTTGATGGTTGGAACCGACTTCAATGATGGAATTCATGGAATCGGTGCAAAGACAGGGATAAAACTGATCAAAAAAGCTAGTCTTGAAGATGTTTTAGTTGAAAAGGGAATAACAGATGTTCCTGTAGATCCTGATGAACTTAGAAACATATTCCTAAAGCATGATGTTAACACAGACTATAAGATCAAGTTTAAAAGCGTCAACAATGAAAAATTAGTTGAGTTCATGTGTGAAGAGCATGGATTCTCTCAAAGCAGAGTATTAAATGTTGCTGACAAGCTAAAGAAATTAAATTCAACTCAAAAAAGTTTAGAAGATTGGTTTTAGATAATGAAACCTAATATTTACTATTTTTTAATCTAAAAAATAAATAAAACCTAATCTTTACTATTTTTTAAAAAAAAAAACACCATATTAATTAAATTAAAAAAAGACCTAATAACGTGGGAAATTGTCACCATAAATTATTTTCACATATTTTAATGCAAGGTCTGCCTGTTTTTTATAATCTCTCAATACCCACTCTTCAAATTCCTTTCTAGTTGAAGACAATGTAATGAGCCTTAAGAATGACATATATTCCTTAACGCTTAATTCCTTTTTAAAACCGTATTTCTCATATAACTCCTTTTCATTTAAGTTCAAATCATCTCCCTTAAATGTAGGAAACTCTAAAGTTTGGCATATTGTTTTAGCAGTGAAATGATTGCGTCTTATCAAAGGAGAAACAGAACTGCATAATACATACTCTCCACAATCGATTAAAGGAGGAATTCCTTCACTCTCAAGCCTTTCCAAACTAGTAAGATGCTCAAAATGCTTGATATTATAGGAATGAAGCTCTGTATAAAAATCAGGTTTATAATAATCTATTATAGAGGTTATCCTCTTACCTTGCTCTGATTCATAAAATTCCTTATGAATTGTAGAGATATATGGAGTCTTATCGAAGTTGTAAATATAAATCTGACCATTGGAAAAGTCTTCAGGCTTTAACAATTTTATAAGTGGAAGAACATCTTTTCCTTCATTCCCATGAACTCCACCGATAAATAGCTTAGTGGGACCTTCTCCATTATCAATATACCTAAAATAAGACATAATATCAAACAACAATCAAATTAAATAATAACAAGTTGATTAAAATAAAACAGTGAAAATATATAAATTTAACAAAAATATAATAAAATTTTAAAAAATAAAAAAAAGAATGAAAGAACCATTTAAATTAATAAATAAGTTCAATCGTTTATGAAAAATCTATGTACCTTCTCTCCAGTCAGATAAGTAGTCTTTTTGACGTTCAGAGAGGTCATCGATTTCAATGCCCATAGCTTTGAGTTTTAATCTTGCAACATCATCGTCAATGCTGTCTGGTGCCTTTTCAACGCTAAGGCTTAAGTCGTTTTCGACTATATATTTTGCAGATAATGCTTGTACTGCAAAACTCATGTCCATGATTTCTGCAGGGTGTCCTTGTCCTCTTGCTGCTGCAAGGTTTACAAGTCTTCCGTCTGCAAGCAAGTAGATTTTTCTGCCGTCTTTCATGGTGAACATTTCGATACTTTCTCTTACTTCTTCTACACTGACAGATTGTGCTTCTAAATCTTGTCTGTTGATTTCTACATTGAAGTGTCCAGAGTTGGATAACATACATCCGTCTTTCATGTATTTGAAGTCATCACCATGGATGATATCGATGTTACCTGTTACAGTTACAACAAGGTCTGCAATTTGTACTGCTTCTCTTATTTTCATTACTCTGTAACCATCCATTCTTGCTTCAAGTGCTCTGATTGGATCTACTTCTGTTACGATTACGTTTGCACCGAGTCCTGCTGCTCTGGATGCTACTCCACGTCCACACCATCCGTATCCGCAGACAACTACGTTTTTACCTGCAATAAGCATGTTTGTGGTTCCCATGATTGCATCAAGGGATGATTGTCCAGTTCCGTAACGGTTGTCAAATAGGTATTTGGTGTATGCGTCGTTTACTGCAATGACTGGGAATTTGAGTGCTCCGTCCATGTGCATTGCTTCTAATCTATGAACACCAGTAGTGGTTTCTTCACAAGCTCCTTTGATGTTTTCAAGGAGTTCTGGACGTTTTTCATGTAAGTACATGATCATGTCTGCACCGTCGTCGATGATTACATCAGGCTTGTGGGATAAAACGTTATCAATAGCTTCATAGTATTCTTCATCGGTTTGTTCTCTCCAACCATAGATGTTTAAACCGAGTGCTGCTGCACCTGCTGCTGCATCATCGTGAGTGGATAATGGATTGCAACCGGTCATAGCCACTTCAGCACCACCAGCTTGTAAAGTTAAACCTAAATTAACAGTTTTAGGCTCTAAATGTAAACATGAACCAATAGTAATTCCTTCAAAAGGTTTTTCCTCTTCAAATTGCGCTTTAATATGTTCAAGAACAGGCATATGTTTTTGAACCCATTTAATCTTTCTGATACCTTCATCAGCAAGAGACATATCCTTAACATTACTCATAAATATACCTCATTCGTTTTTTTAATAATTAATGATAAAATAATTTCAATAAAGATTATTAATTAATTTATTAATTAAATTTATTTCAAATTTAAATTATCTTATATATGATTACTAAATCATAATATTTATAGTTATGATTTATGTCTTATAAAAAATTATTGTAAAAATTGGAAATATTTTTTTTAATAAAAATTAAATCACTTAATTAATTAGTAAAAGAACTAAGGAATATGAATAAAATCAAGAAGCCAAATAAGATTTAAATAAAAAAAAATAAGAGTAAGAAAAGAAGTAAAAAAGTGAAAAAAGAGTGAAAAAAGAGTGAAAAAAGAGTGAAAAAAAGAGCAAAATGATAAATTATTCCTCCCAAATTTAGCAAATAAGATAAAAATCCACATATTAATAAAAGTAAATAAAAAATTATTAAAAATCCAAATAAGCAAAAACTATATAAACTATAAAAGATATAAATTTTATTACTGTCTGATGCCGGGGTGGCTCAGCTGGTTAGAGCGCACGGCTCATAGGGTAACTAAGCGTGCTCTGACTTTTTTCCTGGGATA
>ONYG01000070.1 GCA_900321995.1 uncultured Methanobrevibacter sp.
GTAAGAGCTGTGAAAAGACAACAAGTTATCAATCGTGCAAAAGAAATTTATATGGGCATGATGGAAACTGTCTCTCCTGAAAGCATGAAAATGATTGAAGAGATTAGAGAATCAATGAGAGTTCATGAAATCTCTGAATTTGGAGAAGAAAGACTTCCAGCAGGTCCAAATGTACACACTTCCGATGCAATCATTGTAGTTGAAGGAAGAAATGACGTTTTAAACTTATTAAAATATGGAATTAAAAACACTGTTGCTGTTGAAGGAGTAAATATCCCTACCAGCGTAGCAGAATTAACCAAAAAAAGAACTGTTACCGCATTTGTTGATGGAGACCGCGGTGGAGAATTAATCTTAAAAGAACTCTTACAAGTTGGAGAAGTGGATTACATTACCAGAGCTCCAAGAGGCAAAGAAGTTGAAGACTTAGAAAAAGAAGAAGTTTTAGTTGCTTTAAGAGACAAAGCACCAACAGAACAAGTCATCAACAATCTTGACTTCAATTTAGACACCCAAACCAAAGGTCCTAAAAACAAAGTAAACAGATCTGAAAGAAGAAAAAACTTCAATAAATCTGACAAATTCCATGGAAACAAAAGAAACGATCGTAAAGACAAATTCAACGACAGAAAAGATAAAAACAACAAAAATGATCGTAGAGGAAAAGACAGAAATTCTAGAGGCCGCAGAGACAGAGGCGAAAGAATTCCTGACAGCAGAATGAAGTTATTAAAGAACATGTTAAGAGATTTAGAAGGAACTGGAAACAGTGAAATCTTAGATGATTCTTTAAACCTTTTAAAAGAAACTAAAGTAGAAACCCTTTATGAAGACTTAAAAGAAGACGTTTCTGATGCAGACACCATTATCTTTGACGGTGTAATCAGCCAAAGATTAGTGGACATTGCACATTCTAAAGGAATCAAAACATTAGTTGCTTTTAAATCCAGCAGAGTAATTAAAAGACCTGACAAGCTCAAATTAATTACTTTAAACTAAATCTGTTTAAAAACTTTATTTGAAATAGAAATATCTTTATTTCTATTCATTTTCTTTTTTTATTTATTTTCTTATTTTATTTATTTTTACTAACAAATATTACAATCTAATTTTTATTACATAGAACTTCTACTAATTTTACCAAATGAATAAAGACATTTTTCAAAAAGGTATAACGAAGTAACAAAATATATAAGACATGACAAAGTAAATATAATTACTAAAAGGTATAACGAAGTAACAAACTATATAAGACATGACAAAGTAAATATTATTGCTAAAAGGTATAACGAAGTAAAATTATAAAAAATAATTTTTTTCAAAAATACATAAATCAAAAGTAATTTTGATAACTTATTTTATCCTAAAGACAAATAATGGGTTTAATTTTCTAAAAGGGATTAAAATGAACATATTTACAGAACAAACATCATTATATGGTTCAGATAGAAGTTCTCCAATACCGCTTCCAGCATATGATGATAATGGTGAAAAGCTGCATGTAAAGGACGTTTTTGACTTTGAAGAGATGCTTGAAAACTATACAATCGAACTGGAAATCAGAAACTATTCTGAAAACACAGTAAAGACATACAGTTCAATCATCAGATCATTTATAGACTATTTAAGCCAAGAAAAAGACGTCTACGATGGAAGAAGATTCCTTGCAACCTTCAGGAAATACATCAGAGACCTGAAAAAAGACAAGAATGTGGCTCAAAACTATATCTACCTAAATACAGTGGTCTGCAAGAAATTCCTTGAATTCAATGACATCTATTTTTTAGACGACATCCAAAACCCAAAAAGAACAAAGTCACTTCCTAAATCATTGAATGAAAAGGAAGTGAGAGACTTAATAGATGCAGTTGAAATTACAGACGAAGACAGCACACTAAAAAAGAAAGCTAAAATAAGAGATAAGGTAATTTTAGAACTTTTATATTCTACAGGCCTTCGTATCTCAGAGCTTGTAAAGCTTCATAAAAGAGATATAGACTTTGATGAGAGAACCATAAGAGTAAGAGGTAAGGGGGAAAAGGACAGAATCGTTCTTTTCGATGAGCATACCAAAGAATTGATAACTAATTATATCGAAACCCAGAATCCAGATTCAGAATATCTATTCATTAACAAAAACGGAAGAAAATTGACTCCAAGATATGTTCAGATGATGATAAAGGATTATGGGAAAAAGGCTGGAATCAAAAAGAAAGTAACACCCCATGTCTTAAGACATTCCTTTGCAACACATCTTCTAAAGAATGGAGTTGACATTAGGGTAATCCAACAGCTATTAGGACACTCAAGCCTTTCCACTACACAAATCTATACAAATGTAGACATGGATACCATAAAAACAGTTTATGATAATGCTAGAGAATGAAATCCTTTAAAAATAAAAAAAACATTTCGAAAAAACCTATAAAAAACCTATAAAAATTTAAATAAACTTAAAATCTTACTTTTGTGATATTATGGAAAATTTGCTTATAATGGGGATCAATACAAGGCCAATGGTTAACTCTGCATTGAAACTTAAACAATACAAAACATATTCAGTAAGCTATTTCAAGACATATGACTTTAATATGCCTTATAGAGAAAGCCATGTTTTAGACCAGGAGTCTATAGAGACCTGCGGATTTTTTGAAAGAAACTACCATCCCAACAAGCTTTTAGAATTATCTAAAGAATATCTTGAGGACTCTAAAGATGAAATCGATAAGATAGTCCTCATTACAGGCATTCATGCAGAAGACTTTAAGGGAGAATTTTCCAAATTCAAAACTAAAATCAGAGGCAACCTAAAAACAGACATGGTTGATGATAAATTCAAGTTCTACAAAAAAATCATGAACAAATTTGATGTTCCTTTAACTTTTAAACTAAATGATGTAGATGAACTTAAAGAAATTCTTAAGCAATATAATAACAATCAATTTATTTTAAAACCCCTTAAAGGAAATGGTGGTTTGGGAATTTATCTTTTAGATTATGATAGCTTAAATAAATTAAATGATAGTGAAAATTATCTTGAAAAAATAGATTTTGATGAATATATATTGCAGGAGCATATTGAAGGAACAAGCATATCATCTTCAGTCCTTGCAAGCCATAATGATAGAATAAACATATTCAATTCAAGACTGATTACGGAAAATGACCTAGGATTCGATAATTATGCATACAGTGGAAATATACTACCTCTAGATTTAAGCAGTTTTAACTCTTTCAATAAATTTCCTATTAAAGAAAACGAGCTTGATTTTGATAGGCTAAATAATGAAATGAAGGAAGTATCAGAGAATCTGATTAAGGAATTTGGACTTATTGGATCAAATGGCGTTGACTTCATACTTGATAATGATGGAAACTTAAAGGTTATTGAAATCAATCCAAGATTGCAGGGAACTTATGAGTTAGCAGAAGAGATTATGGATTTGAATCTTCTTGATGCACATATAAAAGCATGTGAAGGGGAATTGATTGATGTTCCTTCCTTCAATGGAAAATATGGAATAAAGAAGATAATTTACTCTTCAAAACAAGTCAAAATAGGCAATCTAAGTTTATCCAATGTTTATGATGTTCCTTATGAAGGGGTTAAAATAGAGTCATTTCAGCCAATCGTCACTTTAATAAATTCTGATTATAATTTAAATAAGGCTATTTTGAATATAAATAATGCTGAAGAATCAGTTTATAAAAATATAAACTAATAAAATATAAAATCAAAAAATAGAGAAAGATAATATTAAAAAATATCTTATCATTGGAAATAAAATAAAATAAAATAAAATAAAATAAAATAAAATAAAATAAAATAAAATAAATAAAATAAAATAAAAAAATAGCTAAAAAA
>ONYG01000057.1 GCA_900321995.1 uncultured Methanobrevibacter sp.
ATTTTTTTTAGAGTTTTATTATTTATTTTCATTCATTTAAAACGAATTTTGCTAGATTTATTTTATCCTCAAGAGTTTTCATGAATGTATTTGTAGTTTGAACATTTGGAATGATCTTTTCTATTTCCTCTTTCATTTTTTCATCTTTAGTGTCTATGATGAACCTTTTTAAAAATGGCTTGTATAACTCTGCAACCCCTATAGATGATGCTTCAAATCCGAATGCATTCATAAATTTTGCTGCAGGTCCACTAAATGCTCCTTCACCTAAAAATGGTGAAACTGCAATAACCTCTTTCTCTTTTAATGCTTCTTCTACACCATCAATAGCAATTATTGGTCTGATGGATGTGATTGGGTTTGATGGGCCAATAATTATTTTATCAGCATTTTCAATGGCTTGAATAAGTCCTGAACTAGGTTTAACATCACTGTATTGGACTTCAACGACTTCCGCTTCACATTGGTGTTTTATAAGGAAATCATGGAATTTAAGTTCGCCATATTCCTTTGTTATGATTTTTATTTCGGAATCTTCATCACTCATAGGAATTATTTTAGCCTTAACTCCTAACTTATTCTTTTGATGCTCGACAATCTCGCTTAATGTCTTTCCTTCTTCAAGGAGTATAGTCTTTTGAATCTTTATTGCTCTGTCCATATCCCCAATCTTGAGCAACTCTGTAGTTCCCATTTCAATTAGGATATTTCTGATTTTGAAGGTGTCTCCTATGATTCCATAGAAAAATTCATCATCAATCATATCTGCAAATGTGTACATAACTGTATCACAGTCAGCAGCCACATATCCTCCTGAGAAGTATTCATTTTCCACAGTATTTACAATAACTGTAATGTCTTCTTCAGGATAGATTTCTTTTATTCCTTGAATTAATTTTGGTGTTCCGGTTCCACCAGAGAGTATAGTAATCATAAAATCATCTTTAACTTTATTATGTGATTAGAATTATTTGTTATTTCAAATTTGAAATTGCAGCTATTAAAATTCTTCTTTTAATTTTTTTCCACATTTTGGACAAGGTATCTTCTCGGAAATTACTAAAGACATTTCGCTTTTGCAATTTGGGCATTCATTGTTTTCCAAAATATTTCTTCTGTCTCTATAGAATGTGTTTTTAAAATCAAAAAACAGTATTTTAAAATTAGTTTTAGGCATATTCTCCCTTTTAGAAATCACTTTGTGCATGATTCTTTCAATTTCTTCCATTGTGAATAGTTTATTATCTTCTGGGACATAAGTCTTGATTAGTTCATTACAGTTAGGACAATAGTTCTCATAAAGAAATCCTGAAATTAATGATTTAGTCATTTTATCAGATATTTCTTTATTTAAACTTGATTCAAACAGTTCTAAGTTGTTTATATCTTCGTTGAGCAAATCTTCAAGGTCTTCTATATTATTAGAATCTGCACTTTTTGTTTCAGATTTATTGTTTTTATCACTTATGTCCATTGAATTTGAATCAATTGTATCCAAATAGAAAATCAGATTTTTGTCTATAAATGTAAAGTCACAATCTGTGCACTTATAAGTAATTTCAACCATTTTATCCCTCTAAGAGACATTATTTTCTAAAGACATCAAACTCTTTAGGTCTGATTAATGGTTTGATTCCAGTTTCTGTGTCTCTAAGAGTATCAAATGCTTCAAAGCCTCTTATGATTACAATAGGAATTCCTTCATTAGCTTGTCCCATAAGCAATGATGCAGCTGCTGCAAGTTCATCTGCTGTAGCCACTTCAGTTGTTTCAAGAGCTCTGCCATATAAGTCAGTGTCTCCTATTCTTACCCAAAGTGGATTGATTCCAGAACAGCCTATTGCAGTTCCAATGGCTCCAACTCTAAACGCTCTTCCTTGTGTGTCAGTGATTATAACTGCAAGTTCCTTTTTAGAGGATTCTTCTAAATATTCCCTAATTTCCTTTGCAGATTTGTCCGGGTCTTTAGGCATTGGTGTTGCCAAACCGTCTTCCACATTAGACTCATCGATTCCAGAGTTTGCACATACAAATCCATGTTTTGTTTCAGTTACAATGAAATTAGGTCCTATTTCAACTATCTCATTAGATTCCTGAAGAATCACTTCAACAAGCTTAGGATTTTTTTTGCACTTTTCAGCTATTGCTATTGTTTCTTCGCTAGGCTCAACATCATCCATTTTGATAATGTTTCCTTCAGCTTTGGAGATTAATGTTTCAGCAATAAGTATGATATCTCCATTTTCAAGTTGAAGATTTTCTTCTTTTAGGTCTTCTTCAATAATTTTAGCAATGTCATCTCCCTTCTTTACCAAAGGAATTTCTTTTAATCCAAATAATTCTAAAGTCATAATTAAAGTTATATTCATAAAATATAAATAACTATTGATATTCTTCTGTTTTCTAAAATATTATTTTTATTTAAAGGGGGTTTTTAATATTGAAAAATTTTCAATTTTATTTGGATTATTTTTGAAAAATTATGCTTTTTTTACATTATAATTAAATATTAAAAATAATAAATCTATTATTAATATAAAATTACTATCGATTAATTATCTAATGGTTGATGCTCTAAAATTAATATG
>ONYG01000078.1 GCA_900321995.1 uncultured Methanobrevibacter sp.
AGACATAAATCAGTATGATATAGTAATCTATCTTGCACCTTTATATGCTGGAAGAGTTATGGGCCTAAAAAAGACCCTAAATAAAATCAGGAATGTTCGGGATAAGAAACTTATCATTGGAACCGTAGGATTGGCAGACCCAAATGATAAAAAGAATAGGGAAAGCATCATGAATGGAATAAAGGAACAGGTTCATACTTGCATTTATGATCATGCAAGAGTATATTTCTTGAGGGGAGCAATAGATTATTCAAATCTTAATCTAAAGCACAAAACAATGATGGCATTTATCCATAGGAAAGTAAAAGGAATGAAAGAAGAGGAAAAAACTGCAGAAATAAGGGCAGTTATTGAAACATATGGAAAAAATGTTAGTTATATTGATTTTGATGCTTTGAATCCTATCATAGATGAGATTCAATAAGGTGTTTTTAAAAAACTTTTTAAACTAATAAATTAATATAAGAATATAAATCTATTTTTATATTTCTAAAAGATTTAATCATATTTACCAATTTTTAAGATTTTTAAATTTACTTTTTATTATTAGAAGGATGAGAAAATAATGTTTGAAATTAAAGCAAAAGATATGAGAGGAAGAGTAGGTGTTTTGAAAACAAATCATGGAGACATTAAGACTCCAAACCTAATGCCTGTTATTCACCCTAGAAAACAAACCATTAACGTTAAGGATTATGGTGCAGACATTGTAATTACAAATGCTTATTTAATTTATAAAGATGAAGAATTGAGTAAGAAGGCATTGGATATTGGCTTGCATGAGCTAATCAATTTCGATGGGCCTATAATGACTGATTCAGGTTCATTCCAATTATCTGTCTATGGTGATGTGGATATCACTAACCAAGAAGTTATTGAGTTTCAGGAAGCTATTGGAACTGATATAGGAACTTCTCTTGACATTCCAACAGGTCCTTATGTTGATAGGGAAAAGGCAGAAGAAGACCTTGAGATTACATTGGAAAGAGCTAAGGAAGCTATTGCGTTTGTTAAGGATAATGATTATAATATGAAAATCAACTCAGTGGTTCAAGGATCAACCTATCCTGACTTAAGGGAATACTGTGCTACAGAGTTGACCAAGCTTGATGCTGACTTATATCCAATCGGTGCTGTTGTACCACTTATGGAAATGTATCATTACCGTGACCTTGTTGATGCTGTAATGCATTCAGTGAAATGCCTACCTGAATCAAAGGCACGCCACCTTATGGGTGCAGGACATCCTATGATTTTTGCACTTTGTGTAGCTATGGGATGTGATCTATTCGATTCAGCTGCTTACATATTATATGCAGAAGGAGACAGATTCCTCACTACAAGAGGTACAATAAAACTTGAAAACATGACAGAAATGCCTTGTTCATGTGAAGTCTGTTGCAAATACACTCCAGATGATTTAAGAGCTATGGATAAGGAGGAAAGAACCAAATTAATTGCACAGCACAACTTGCATGTAAGTTTTGCAGAACTCAGACTCATTAGACAGGCAATTGCTGAAGGAAGCTTAATGGAACTTGTAGAGGAAAGATGTAGGGCTCACCCTATGTTATTGGATGCTGTCAGACATTTAGGTGAATACAGTGAAGACTTGGAACAATTTGATCCAAGAAGTAAAAAGTCTGCATTTTTCTACACAGGTCCAGAATCCTTGAAAAGGGCTGAGGTCACAAGACATCTTAAGCAATTGGAGAATATGGACAAGAAGAAAAATCTTGTTGTCCTTCCGGCTTATAGAAAACCTTACAGCAAATACTTGTCAAACAGTTTTAAAGAGTTTCTTGTTTATGCAAAAGATGAATCCAAAGGAGAGGATGAACCTTGCATAATCGACAACAATGATACTGATTTTGCTGTATTGGACATTCCATTCTGTCTTATTCCACTTGAATTGGATGAGGTTTATCCATTAAGTCAAAGTGATGCCCCTAGAATTCATGATAAGATTGCTGTAGAGTTTACAAGAGACTTCCTTGTTGATTTTGCAGAG
>ONYG01000006.1 GCA_900321995.1 uncultured Methanobrevibacter sp.
GTTCCAGTAACAGTGAAGCCTATCTCCTTTTTTTAAAGGTGTTTTCCATAATTTCCTTATAGTCATTGCTTTTTTATTTGTTATAATATTTATGTTTTGACTTCCAAAGGACATGATTGGCATAAAATCACCTTTAATTTTTTAAAAAAACAGTTTCAAAAAATCATCATTCAGTTTTTATAATGATTTTTACTAATACATATATTATCTTTAAAAAATTTTATAAACTTATCTATTAAATTCTCTAATTTTCTTTTTCTTGGAAAATTTATTTAATGTTAATTTCTACGTTTGCTTAATTTATCTATGGGTAAATTTTTTTTAGTATTTAAATGCTTTTTTGACCAAATTCTGCTGTTTTCACATTTATGTCTTGATTTGGATGTTTTTCTTTTATTCTTTTACCAATGTCTTCCATTAAATGTGCATTTGGCTCTTCAGATTCCGCAAGATTGTCATCTAAAACGCATCTGTTTCTAAATTGCTGTAATGTGTATAAGTCACAGTCTACCTCATCAGCTATTCTAAACAAGTCCTCTTCAGAGAGTATTGCAGGACAGTATGTTGTTCTGCATTCAAGGATCACATCTTCATATTCCCTTACGATTTTCATGGATTCTTTTACCTTTTCTCCTATGTCCGAGTTGATAACTTCCTTATACTTGTCGAATGGAGCTTTAACATCCATTGCTACATAGTCCACCAATCCTAAATCAAGGACTTTTCTTAGTTTTTCAGGATATACTCCACTTGTGTCAAGCTTTGTCTTAAGGCCGATTTCCCTAACGTACTTGAAAATTTCAATTACATCATCTGCTTGAACCAATGGCTCTCCTCCTGAAACCACAACTGCATCCATGAATAATGCTGAATCATCTATTTTTTCCTTTATTTCCTCTAAGCTGATTTCAGTGCCCTTTTCGAGTATTTCACTATTGCTGCAGTAAGGGCATCTAAGTGGACATTTTGCAAGAAAAATTACAAATGACATGTTTTTAGGGTATTCGATTGATGATGTGACTGTAACACTGTATTCCATTTTATCCTTCCGTATAATCCTGTTTTAGTAAGGTAAATATATATCTTTCTCTATTTTCTTTGTTTAGTAATGTGTAAACATATTCTCTTTATTAATCTTTTTTAAGGGTTTTTTTAAATTATTCATTTAAAATATCTTTCATGGCTTCAATAAACTTAGCATCCTCTTCTAATGTGCAAATGCTAATTCTTATGTAATATTCATCGATTCCCTTAAATGAAGTGCAGTCCCTTACAATCATTCCTCTTTTCATAAACTCCTTTGTAAGTTCTGCAGCGGTAAATCCTGTATCGTGAATGTCAATTAGCATAAAGTTTGAATATGATTTATACACTTTCACTGACTTCATTTTGTTAATTTCATTATATAAGTATTCTCTGCTTTCAATTCCTTTTTTAATGGATTCCTCTATGTATTCCTTATCTTGCATTGTGGTTAATGCAGCTACATAGGAAAGTTTTGTAAGTGAGAAAACAGGCTTGATTCTGTGCATGTATTCGATTATTTCCTTGCTTGAAATTCCATAGCCTATTCTCATTCCAGCAAGTCCAAGAACTTTAGACATTGTTCTGATTATAAAAATATTATCGTACTCGTCAAGAAGGTTTACATTTGTAGTTTCTGAGTATTCAAAGTATGCCTCATCGATTACAACAAGAGCATCACATACTCCTCCTTTAGACTTGCTTGTCTTGTTTAGGATAGCTCTAAATTCGTCTTGTGAAATCAATGCTCCTGTTGGATTATTTGGGCTGCATAAGAATAGCATTTTTGTTTTTTCATTTATTGCATCAAGTACTGAGTCTAAATCGAGAGTGTTGGTTTCAAGATTCCATCTTGCATAGTGGGGTATTGCTCCATATGGCTTGAATAAGAATTCATAGTACATATATGATGGTAAAGGAACAATGAATTCATCTCCTTTTTCTATAAATGTCTTTGCTAAAGTGTCAATGAGTTCATCAGCCCCATCTCCACCTACAATTATTTGCTCTGGAGATACATTGGAATACTTTGCAAATTCCTTCTTTAATGCTTCAACATCAGATTCAGGGTATCTGTTGATGTTTTTAAGTTCTTCTTCGATTGCTTCTTTTACTTTTGGAGATGGTCCCCATGGATTTTCATTAGACCCTAATTTGATTATGTCTTCTTTTTTAACGCCAAATTCCTGTGCGATTTCTTCTTTTGATCTTCCTGGAACATATGGGTCTAACTCTTCTACTTCTCTACGTACTTGCATGATTTTACCTTCTTTGAATTGATAATATTTGATAAGATTAATTATTCAGATTAATTGAATTAATTTTTTTAGTTTAGTTGAATTTATTTTTTTTTAAATTAGTTGAATTTATTTTTTTTTTTAAATTAGTTGAATTTATTTTTTTAGATACTTGAACTAATTCAAATATGATTTTCATTAGTAATAGTTATATTTTTAATTGTTATTAAAACTTAAGATTATTTTAAATCTTTAAGAAAAAAATAGTTTTTAAGATTTAATAAAAAAATAGTTTTTAGGATTTAATAATTTTAAGAAAGAGCTTGGTTTGGTGTATTGTTATTTGTATAATGGGATTGGTTTTGGTGTATTGTTATTTTTAGAATGGATGTTGTTTGGCATATATTATTTTAAAAAAGAAAAAATGAATATGAATAAAAATTATTCATCATATTCATTAGCGAGTTCTACATAATGTGCTGCATTCCATGCAATGTGATCTCTTTGTTCTTGAGTGGTTTCTTTTATGAGTTTTCCAGGAACTCCTAAGATTA
>ONYG01000193.1 GCA_900321995.1 uncultured Methanobrevibacter sp.
CAGCCTCCTTTTTAATAATTCTAATTTGATCAGCTTTAACAGTAACAGGAATAGGAACTGCTGCTTCAATTAACTCGAGAACAACTTCTTCACGAGATTCATCTAAACGGACAACTTTAGATTTTTCACCTTTGAAAGGACCGGAAACAAGTTCAACAATGCTTCCTTTTTGGATAGATGAAATAATAGGTTGTGGCTTTAAGAATTTTTTAACTTCTTCTAAGGTTATTTGACTACTTGGATCGATAGTTCCATCTCTTTTTGCACCTACAATACCTCTTAAATGACGAACTTTCATATCAGGGTTCTTCATATCAAGGTTTGTAGCAGATTCAACAATAATATAACCTTTTAAAGATTCTGGCACAACTATTGATTTAATATCTACACCAGGTTTATCCGCTTTCATTCTTAGCAACATAGCTACAGTTCTTTCTTGACCTGCTGATGTTTTAAGAGCAAATATGGAATTTTTATGATCTTCCATTTAAATTCACCTATATAATTAAAATTTGTAATAATTAATAAGTTTATAGATAATTAAGTTATATAAATTAAAATTTTATTAGTTTTTTAATTTAAATACTCATATAGAAGCACTTTCTTATTTCAACCCTTATATATCCTATAAACTACAATATACAGCAATTAATTTTAAATTTTGTAAAATAAACAAAATAAATAGTTTAATAAATAAGAATCTATTATTAAAATTCAAGAAAATATGAATATTAAAATAAAATAAATAAAATTAGATTCATATAATGTAAATAATTATGTAATTACAAGTATATAAATGTTTCATTTAAACATCTAAATTAAAAAATAAAAAAGAATAAAAGTTCTACTATAGAACTTATTTTTCAATGAAATCCTCATTAAAGAACTTATATTCTAAATACATTATTATAATGATTTAAAAAACAATAAAAATAAAGAATTTAATAAAAATAGAAAAATAAAAGTATTTTAGGAAAAATACTAAAAAATAAAGTAATAAAGATTAAGTTTTATTATATCCTAAAATTTCAATCGAATAGAAAGATTTAATTATAATCCTAATAATTGACCAATTAAAACAATAACAAAACCAATAACACCGATAATTGCTATACCAATAGCAGTTACTTTAGAAAAATCAAAATATTCATCACGGTCTGGTTTTTTAGCTACTTTTAAAACTCTTTTGCATTGTTTCCAGAAATCACTTAGTTCATCTTGATAAGTCATTTAACATCACTACTTAAAAGTAAATTTTCATTAGTTTAGAAAAAACTAAACCAATGATTTAAAATTTAAAATTGATTAATGGAGATTTAGCATACTGACTAAATCTCATTTATTATATTCGACTAATTAAATTAGCCAATTAGAATATTCCATCTAAAAATTCATCTAATGGGTCATCTGGAGTCTGTTCTTCACCAAGAATTTCTGCATCAGCAAAATCATCACTAAATTCATCATCCAAATCATCATTTGAAGGGGAAATAGTGTATTGGGATTTTACGCCAGATACTACAATAGTTGTACGTATCATGTTTTCTAAGTCCTCATCAATTTGAGCTCCCCAAATAATGTTAGCTTCAGGATCTAAGTTGTCAGCAACAATTTGGACAATCTTTTCAGATTCTTGTAATGTTAAGTCAGAACTACCTGAAATGTTAATTAAAGCACCTTTAGCATTGGAAATATCAATATCTAATAAAGGACTGCTTAATGCTTCATGTACAGATTCGATTGCTCTGTCTCCAGATTCTGATTCTCCCATACCAATCATAGCCATTCCAGAACCTTTCATGATAGAACTAATATCAGCAAAGTCTAAACTAATGAGACCAGGTTTGGTAATTAATTCAGTGATTCCTTTAACAGCTCTTCCTAAAATTTCATCGGAAGCCATAAATGCTTTGTTTAAAGGAAGGTTTGGAGCAACTTCTAATAATTTATCATTAGGAATTACAATAACAGTATCTGCATTTTCTTGGAGTTTTTCTAAACCAATTTCTGCATTTTCTCTTCTTTTTACACCTTCTGCAGAGAATGGCATAGTAGCAACAGCAACAGTTAAAGCACCGGATTTTTTAGCGACTTTAGATATTACAGGAGCAGAACCAGTACCGGTTCCTCCACCAAGACCGCATGTAACAAATACCATGTCAGCGCCGTCTAACTCTTCTCTAATATCTTCTTCACTTTCTTCAGCAGATTCTTCACCGATTGCAGGTTCTCCACCAGCACCAAGACCGCCACAGGTTTGTCTTCCTAAAAGTAATTTTTTATCAGCTTGACTGTAGAACAAGTCTTGTGCATCAGTATTTACAGTAATGGTTTCAGCACCTTCAATACCAATTTCATTTAATCTTGAAATTGTGTTATTTCCAGCTCCACCAGCACCTACTACGATAATTTTAGCACGACTGCCTTTAATAATTTCGAGTAATTCTTTATCTAATTCTTCATCTGTTTTTTTAGGAGTGTTTTTTTCAATGCTCTCCTCAGATTCTTTAATTGCATCATCTATAAATTTCACTTGCTAACCCCACAGTTATTTTTTATAAATTGATTAAAAATTATTATAAGTTATTCATAAAACATTTATAAAATTTAAAAAACATTTAAAAATCTTTAAGAAATCTTTTATAAATTTTTTAAAAAATATTTATAATAAGTATAAATTATTTATTAGTTATGTTTAAAGTAATATTTAAATGCAATGAATATACTTTATAGTATTCAATATTTTAAATCTCAAAGTATATAACTATTTTTGTATTTAGGCACTTATAGAATGTTTTATACCACTGAAACAAATAACTAAATTAATAAAATAAAGAAACTAAAAACAAAAAATAATTGAATAAATGAAAAAATAACGTAAAAAATAAAAAATAATATAAAAATTTAAGGTCTTGGCATTGCTATGACTTCATGGAATCTCATATCAAAGACAGCAGTCATATTTGCAGGAGTCATTACAACAGCAGTGTCTAATCCAGAGCCAGTACCTCCAATAGCTATGATCTCTTCACCAACAGGCACTAAGCCAGCATCTGCAAGCATAATACCGATTTCTGCACAAACCTTAAATCCTTGACAGATTGTTCTATAAACTGCAGCGATAATCTCAACAGGTGTGACACCACCAAATTTCTTAGAGATACTCTTTCCAACACCGCTTAAAGCATGTGAACCTAAGAAAGTGACAATACCCTCTTCCTCAAGTTTTGCCTTAGTCTCTTCGCTTATTTGAGCTTTATTTGGTTCCTTAAACCCTACATGATGAGAACAGTTTACAATAGTCACATCAAGACCTTTTAAAGCTTCATTTAATTTTAAAGCACTTGCACCAGTAGAGGATGCAACAGCCACATATTTAATGTCAGACCCTTCTAATCTTTCCTTGACAAGTTGAATAACTGCATCAGTGTTTTCAGGACCTGGATTTTCAAAATAAGTTATAGATTTTTCCATAATAAACTCTCCTTTAATAATTGACAATCAATAATTAATAATTAGTAATTACAAACAATAATAATTATATATTTACTAATATAAAATTATACTATTAATGTATTAAACTATTAATGTATTAATATTAAATATTAATTTTATTACTTTAATCTATTACTTTAATTCTATTACTTTAATTTTATTACTACTTGCTTATAAGAAAGGATTTTTATCCTAATTCGTTACTAAGCAAAATATTATTTACTATTTATCAAAACAATTGAAAAAGATTTACATGAGCGAAGACATAAAATATAAAGAAGCAGAAACCGAAGAGGGTCAAGTTTACAAATATGTTGAAATACGAGGATATCAAGTCATCCCTATTGAAACTCACTACATCAAACCTAATGAGAGCATAGACTTTATGATAGATGACATTTCAAAATTATGTAAAAGTGATGATTATCTAGTGATAGCTGAGACTCCAATATCAGTATCTCAAGGAAGACTTGTAGATGAAGCAGAATATACTCCCTCCATTAAAGCGAAATTCTTAGCTACCTATTGGAGCAAATACTTTTGGGGATACGTTCTCGGACCTATTCTTGGCATTAAACAAAGAACCATAAAGAATCTTAGGAGACTTCCTGAAGAATCTAAAAGACATAAGGAAGTTGTATTGGACTTATATGGATGGAAACATGCCCTAAAACCTGCTTCAGAAGCTGGAATAGACTTAAGTAATGCTCCAGGAACCTATGTCTCATTGCTTCCAGAAAATCCTGAAAAGGTTGCAAGGGAAATTAGCGAAAGCCTTCTTGAGAAAAGCAGTCAAAATGTCACCACATTAATTATTGATACTGATGCAACCTATAAACGAAAAGGAAAGTATTTTACTGGACTTCCTATTGCTATTGATGGAATTGAAGCAAACAAAGGAGTCATTGGATATACCTTAGGACAATTATCTGAAAACGTAGGATCCACACCATTAGGATGCTCAAGAGACATCCAAGTAGAAGAAGGAATAAAAATAGCTAATATTGCAGAGGATTACCAAAGGTCCTTGCCTACTGCAATGGCTACAATCCACAGTGCAAAGGACGTTTTAAATTCTGATGGTCCCGAAGTAAGTGTTGAATCATTAGATTCCATTATCCATACACCTGCTGTTTTAATTAGAAAAATAAAATAAATAAACCAGTGAATAAAAAAAAGGATTGAAGCGCAAAAAAATAAGTAAATAAAAAAGAAATAATGTGCAAATAAAAGAAATAAGCAAATAAAATAAATAAAAAAAAGCAAAAAACTAGAAACAATAAGCAAATAAAAAATTAATTAAAAATAGAAAAATGAAGATGATTATTGAGACATAATATCTTCAATAAATTCAATATGGTCTTTTAATTCATCAATAACATCTTTATTATCATCAAATTCTAATTCTGCACCACATTGAGGGCAAATGAATTCAACACTGGATGAATCTTCAAAATCAAGACGATAATGACCAGATGGACAAATGAAGAACATATTATTTTCTTCATAATCAAGTCTTTCATTTAATTCTTTTAACTCAGTATTGCATCTTTTTAATTTTAATTTTTGAAGTTCATCAACTTTAAATTCCCAATCATAAGTATACCATTGGGTTTCTTTATCTTTATCCCTTTTATAACTTGCTAAACCTTCATCATAAAGTTTATAAAGGACTTTTCGAACAATATTTAATTTAATACCTGTCTTTTCAGCAATTTCTTCATCAGTTCCAATTCCATCTAAAAGACATTGAACAATATCTAAATTCTCTTCTTCTTCGACTAATTCTATTAATAATGTTTGAACAATAGGATCTGCTAACATAATCTATTCTTCCTTATTAAATGCTGATAACAATTCAATGAAGTTTTAAAAAAAAATAATTGGTTAATATAACAATAGTAATAATTCAATCATTGACATTATAATAATATTTATATATTTTTACTATAATATAAAGTTATGTTTTTATACTTAAAAAAAAATCTAATAATTGAAAAATTGCCTAAAAAATTTTTATAAAATCCGCAAAAAAGTAGATAAAATAATAATATTATATGAAAATTTTATAAATATTTAAGAAAAATTAAAAAAAGAAAAAGGTAATTGAAAAAAACTAAAAAAATAAGAAAAAAGTTATAAAACAGAAACTTTTAAAACACCATCTATTTGAATAAACTCATTTAAAAGATCGCCAGGAATTGGATTTTCAGTAATGATTGTTAATACAGGATTTCCTTCAAATTTGGTGTCTCCAGCATATGCTTGACGAATATCAATATTATGTTTGCTCATAGTCCAAGCAACAGCCGCTAAAATTCCTTCGCTTTTTTCACCCGCTTCAATTTCCACTACACCTAATCCTAAATTCTTAGAAATATTTTTAAGCAATGTTCCTGCAGGGACAATATTTGAAAATATCTCAAATAATTCATCATCATTTACAATGACATTAACAGTAGATTTAATAACTCTACGATCGACATTTGCAGCTGCAGCTAATGCTGAATCACTGATTTTAAGATTTCCACAATAAATCCTATTATCTTCGCCAATTCTTAAACCTAATTCAAACATTTTTGAAGCTACAGTCATTCTTGCAGGATATTTACTAAATTTTGCATTTAAACTTTCCCACATATAACCACCAAACTAATTCTTAATAATATTTTGTACTTTAAAGTATATAAATGTATATATTCCACATAAGAATGTACAATTTAATACAGTAATCTATAATTTTTATACAAAATAGACAGTGCAAAATGAAAAATCTTAAGAAAAATAAGTTAATAACTATACAAAAAATTAAAAATTAAAAATTAGAAATAAAAAAACCTAAAATTGTCTATAAAAATAAAAATCAATAAAAATAGTAGAAAAGTAGGCTAGCTGGGATTCGAACCCAGGACCTCACGGTTATCAGCCGTGCGCGCTGACCAGGCTGTGCCACTAGCCTAAACAAATAATAAAAAAACTTCAAAAAAAACAGTAAGTGAAGTTTAATTTACAGATATTATAGAGTTTGTATAAAGTAGTATATAAATCTTTTGATAAATACACTACAGACAAATTCTAAAAATTTAAAATTGAAAAATAATTAAAATTAGTTATCTCTATTGAGCATCTCATTAAGAGAATCAGCCATTACATGACCTTCAATAATGATTTTAACTTTATCAATTCCTTCAACTTTTAAAGCTTCTGCTTTTGCTTGAGCTGCAATACGAGTTACACTCATACAACCAGGGTTAGTAGGTTTAATTACTAATTCAGCAGTTGAATCTTCAATTGCAATAGATTGTACAATACCCATATCTACAATACTTACGCCCATATGAGGGTCGTTTACTACAGAAACTGCGTCTTTAACAGCGATTGCTAATTCTTCAGACATATTATCTCCTCATTGTTTTTTTAATAATATAAAATTAACTTAAAACTAAAAATTGTAAAAGATCTTTTTAAAATTAAAGTCTGCCAATCCATTCAGCAAAATTCAAAATTATTTCTCTTACAAAAAGTTAATAATATAACTATTGTTTTAATAATATTTATACTTATTCAAACAAATTATATCAATTAAGATTTTAAAAAATAGAAAACCTAAAAAAAATAATTCATAAAACTTAATAAAAATAGTAAAAAACAGCACACAAAGAAAATAAAAAGAAAATAAAAAGAAATAAATAGATTTTAGAAATTATTTCTTCCTATGCCTTATTTTTACAGCGATTCCACTATCTGATTCAATCATTTCCTTTCCAGTTAAGACTGCCTTACCAACACCTAAGACTTCACCATCCCTAACTACAACAACCTCATCCTTAGGAACAATATCTAAATCAGCATTTGAAACTCCTGGAGAAAATACAGAATTGGTCTTTAAGTCGAAATC
>ONYG01000151.1 GCA_900321995.1 uncultured Methanobrevibacter sp.
ATAGTGCAAGGGAAGGGATTCGAACCCTCGAAGGCCTATACCAGAGGATCTTAAGTCCTCCCCCTTTGGCCGCTCGGGCACCCTTGCAGAGTAACAACAATATTATGTTGAACTTCATACTATATAAACCTTGTGGAAAATAAAAATTATTGAAAAAAATAAGAATCAAGAAAAATAAATGAGGGGATTAAAAGCCAGACATGATGAAAAACATTAATGAATTCTTATCAGATTAACAAATTATATAAACAAAAATAATTATATCTTAAAATAGTATAACTTTATTATATGTTTAATAACTATGTAATATGTCAGTGCAAAAATGTTAATAAACATCATGCACATTAATAGCTGAAAAATAAATATCATGCTCATTATAGCTGAAAAATAAATATCCTGCTTATTAATAGCTGCATAATAAATATCATGCTCTTAATAGTTGCATAATAAATATCAGCACATTAATAGCTGAATATTACATTAATAAACTGATTAAAATTATTAACTTGAAAGACGAGGAGATAAATTGATTAGAATAGATCAAGACGATTGCGGAGTATGTGAAAAATGCATACCTTACTGTCCTAAAGGATTAATTGAAAAGAAAGGATACACAATGATTATCCATGATGGCTGTGACAACTGTGGAGAATGTATCGATGAATGTCCTTTAGGGGCAATCTACGACGACGAAGAATAATATAACTAACAATAAATCGCTAGTAAATAGAAATAGAAAATAGCAAATGAGAAAAATCTAAAAATGAAAATTAGTTTGAAGGGAATGGTTAATCATGAAAAAACCAAACTTTTTAAAGAGTCTTACAATAATTGATATTTTAATAATTATCTGCATAATCGGAGCTGTTGGATTTGCATTATTCCACATGACCTCTGATAATTCAGACAATATTGCATCAACATCTTTTGATTCATCCACAAACAATAAGATTCTAGGAAAATACCTTGATTACTATAGAGAAGGAAACAAAATTAACTCTAAGGTAGTTGGAATCAATTCAACAAATGGAGAAAATATTGAAATCGAAGGGAATGTCCTTTGGGTTGGAGAAGATGAAAATGGTGGAGTGAATATCCTACTCGACAGCAATGGAGATAAACTGCTTGCAGGATTATACTCTGATGTTCCAAATGCAGACATTTATTATGAAAAGATCAGCTTAGAGACCAATGGCGAAAAATATGATAATCTGAAGGAAATCAGAATTTCCCCTATGGACTTAAACAGTCTTAAAGACCTTGTTTCAAAGATTCCTAAAGAGGCTGATTATGAAATCAGTGCAGAATTAAGTGTATCTGACATGGATAGCTTGGATTATCAGAATTTATTGAATAAGTTAAAGGAAAATAAAAAGCCTGCTATCATAACAAATCAATTAAATAAAATCATAAATATTAATAGAGCAGATAAAACAGACATAAATTTAGCAGATTCTGTTTTAGGAGAATTTGATGGCCAAACTGGAGAAATTACCCTTAGAATTTATAATTGTAGTGATGACACATTGAAAAGCATTCAAAACAATTATAAGGTAACTAAAGTAATTGACATTAGTTAAGCTAAGATAATTTTATATAAATGTTAATTTAATACTAAAAAGCAATATGTGAAAATATGAACGCTTTATATTCTATAACAAAGTATTTCTGTGGAAATATAACAAAGGTGTTAAAAGATTCATTATTGTTTACAATAATATTCAGAATCCTTGGATTCATTGAAGATGAATGGGTAAACAGTTTCTTTAAGGGATTATATCCTGGAGAAAATTTTTTATCATTTCTTAAAAGAAGCAGAATATTAAAGGAAGAAATATTTTCACCCCTTATTGTTTTAGTAGTATTCTCCTTATTTTTAGCCTTGGCCATTAATTCAGTGACTAAAGACTTGCAAATAACTGTAATAATTGCATTCATTAGTTTCTTTATTGGTTCTGTCATTCTCCCCCGCTATTTTTTAAATAATTCAAAATCAAAAAATGACAAATTCATAGAAAATAAGAAAGGAAACGATAAAACTAATTCACTAATCCTATTTAAATCAAAGGACATCTATTCAATTGGATTCTGTTTAACTTTAATAGGCATCTTATTTTTATTCTTAAGCATTGCATCAGTAGGAGGATTGCCAATACTTAAATCTTCCTTAAGGTATTCCCTAAAGCCTGCTTTTACAATGCCTGTTTTTTTAGTAATTCCCGGAATTGGACTTATTGCCTGCGAATACTTAAGCCAATTCAAGTCAAATAGGATTACAAGATCCCAAGCAAGATTCAGATTTTTAGTCCTAACAGCAATTGGAATAGTTACTGTTCTCACACTCCAATACAGAACCCCAATCATTGCAATTTTGCTTATGATGATTATAATTGGATATTATGGGGAAATATTATCTGTTTGGGAAGTGATTATAGGAGCATTGTTAGGAGTTATGGCAATCATTGGAATCGGATATATGAGATCATTAAATGAGCTTGCCATCAGTTCCAACACAAACCCATTTGCAACATTGCAAAATAGAGCAGACTTTACTTTAAACGTTTTAAACTTACTAAACCAAATTTCAGGCGATTTTGGAATATTGCATGGTAAGATGATTGCAAGTTCAATGCCTGGAAGTCCATTAGGCCCAAGAATGATGGTGGGCAAATTAATAGCTTGGAGAAGTGAAGTTACAGTGACCCCTACACTTCTTGGACAGATGATTGTGGACTTTGGTAAGGTTGGCGTAGCATTTGAAATGGGCCTTTTAGGATTCATGCTTGGAATTGGATATAAGCTAATTAAATTAACCAAAGATTCATTTTACATTGTCTTATACAGCATACTATTAACTTATTCCATTGTAGGTGTGGAAACTGGAATATTAGACATACAAGTATTATTCTACTTCTTTATAGGGTTCTTTATTTATTTAACAGTGATTTTAAAAGATAAAGGAATTAAAATTTACTAATCTTAAAAATCACAATAATTTTACTATTTTTTAAAAAAAAAAGAACTCTAAAGAAGTTAATTAATCCAATAAAGATAGATCATAATAAAAAAATAACTAATTTTAAAAAAAGAACTCTAAAAGAATTTAATTAATTCAAATAAAAATAGATCACAATAAAAATAACTAATTTTAAAAAATATTAAAAAAAAATAAAAAAAAGAAAAAGCACATAGCAAAGCTATGAACTTATTTTGGAGGTTGAGGTAAATAACTAAATATTTACTGATATTATGTTTTGAAGCATAATCTTAATTCAGTTTGGACCCAGTTTTATTTAAGTTTAAAGAAAGCGATTATAGCAGAAGAAAATGATGTGTGTTGACTTAAATAAAACGTAAACTAAATAAATTAATAATATTATTATATTCAAGAGATTTGGATTATTTATGATTAAATCAAAACTTGTACGAACTTGAATATAATAGAAATATTATTAATTAACAAGATTATTACAGATTTTTATTCAATAACACAATAGTTTAGGTATGCCTAAACTTATTGTTAATTATAGGTTGTACTTCATAGTATATAAACCTATCGATTTTTTTAGGTTAACCTAAAATATTATTATAATAAAAATCAACCATTGATCTAAAAAGAACAAATAATTATAAAAAAGGCATTGAAGGAATACTAATAATTTTAACAAAATTTTAATAATAAGGAAAATAATAATGAAAATAATAAAAATAGCTAAAATTTTAAAAAATAAGAGGCAGCACATAGTAAACTTGGGATTATAGAATACTATGTACTTTTTGGAGATTGCAATAACATAAATGTTATTTTAAAATGGTTTAAAAATTATAATGTCTTACCAATTCTATCCACATAAGAGAGCGATTTGCAGAAGAAAATGATGTGATTTGTGGATTAATTAATAACAACCTAAGATAAAAGGGAGGACAATAATTAAAATTTATAAGAGGATCTTAGATTGCTATTAACCGAATCAATAATATAATCATAATTTTTTTAACATAAATTTAGGTGTGCCTAAACTTATTGTTAATTATAGGTAGTATTTCATAGTATATAAATGTTTCTAATTTTTTAGGCATACCTAAAAAATAAAAAAATATAAAAAATTAAAATAACGATAAAGAGCAGGAGCAATAAAAAAAAGATGCAATAAATCCTGGAGAGAAGTTTTTGAAAATTAAAATAAGAAAATTAAAAAAAAAGAGTTATAGAGATAAGGATAATCCAAAATAGCCTAAATTATGTGAAAACAACAATACAAATAATTCTAATGAAATGATTAAAACAATTATTATTCCCATATAAACATATTCTGACCTTTCCAAGACCGTTTTTGCATGATATAATCTGGAATCCTCTGAAAAGCATCTGCTAGCCATACTCAAATAAATGTTTTCTCCCTTCTCATAAGCCTTTAAAAACATCATAGCTATGCTGTAACCAACCTGCTTTACACGCCATTTATATGATATGTTCTTATTATGAATATCAAAGTTTCTTGATCTTTGTGACTGGCGAATAGATCTTAACTCATCAACAAAAATAAATAGGAACCTTACCATAATTGTTAAAATCATAGCCAAATCACGAGGCATGCCTAATTTTCTAAATGATTGAACAACTTCCTGCATAGGGCTGGTTGAAGATAATATTACAATAGCTGTTAGTGAAACAAGCAATCTGGAAAATAGAAGTATGGTCCAATTTAAACCTGTGTCAGTTACATGAATCCAAGATATTGAACTCTGCCATATTATATTTCCAGGATGAATAAATGGCTGAAATGCAATAACAAAACCTCCAAAAGGCAAAAGCAGAAGAATCCGTTTAAAACTTTCCTTAAAGGACAATTCTGCAAGATACATAACGACTAACAAGAAAATTTCCATAACCAAAGGAACTATTAGCCTATCTGAAAATACTGTGAAAACTATTATCAACAAAATAGAAATGAGTTTTACGCGACCCTCTAAGTTATGAATAACACTGTCGCCAGATGAAATAGCTTCCAAAGTTGTAACTTCTTCTATACCCATACTATCCCCATAAGTCAAGTTTTAAAGTTCTTAACGTTAATCTTAAATTTCTAAATTTATTCATTAATATAACAAAATAATTAAATGCTAATATACAATATCGGATTTAAATTATAAAAAACTATTTATTTTAAAGAAAAAGTATTACAAATAACTAAAATTTAACTAAAAAAGTATTACTCTTTTCAAAACAGAAAAATAAACAAAAAAAGTATTAAAAATTTGTAAAAAGCACAAATAATAAAATAAAACTTAAGGATTGAATAATTAAAATTAAACATATCTTCACTATTTTCACAAATAATGAAATATATGATTAATAATAATTATTAAACCTATTATTGTTAATTAAAATATTTAATTAGATTTTTTTAATGCATAACCTATACCTAAAGCAAGAACAAGTGTAATAATACCTCCAAGTATTAAAACACCAATTTCACCTAATTTGTCTAAAGGTTCATAGGTATAATCTGGGAAAGGTGATTCAACAACAGTAGTTTCAACATCTTCTGAAACTGCAGAATCTTCAGCAGATTTCTCTAATCCATCAGGATCACCAGATGCAATATATGGAGACAATACTGCCAATGCTATGCAGAAAATAATTCCCACAACGATTAAATATTTATCTTGTTTACTAAATTCCATTCTCTCACCTACTCCCTATTCCATGCCAATAAATCTGGTCTGAACTTTTCTAAAGCATAAAGAACAATTACAGTTAAAACACCTTCAATTATACCAATAAATGCATGATAAAGTGCCATAGAAGCAATTCCAACATTTAATGGGAAAGTTCCAGCAATAAACATTTCAATTGCTGCAACTACTGCTGCAATTAAAGTTGCAAGCCATGCTGCAATGAATGCAGAAGGATAATTTCCAATAATTCCTCTTAATCCTTTGAATGAATAAAGACCAACGAATCCGCCAACAATTGCCATGTTAAACACGTTTGCACCTAATGCAGTGATTCCCCCATCTCCAAAGAACAATGCTTGGATAAGTAATACTGCAGTAAATACAAGAACAGCTGCTTCAGGAGCCATAAATACAATAGCAACCAAAGCTCCACCTACCATATGTCCACTGGTACCAAATGGAATTGGCATATTCATAGACATGATAGCAAATATACCTGCTGCTAAAACAGCAAGCAAAGGTATACGTTTCTCATCAAGATTTTTCCTTGCCCATTTACCTGAGAAGTATAATGCAATAATCATGATTACATAATATATTGCACATTGAGCAAGAGGTATAAAACCATCAGGTATATGCATATTTTTTCCTCCAAAATTTATATATAACTGAAATCACATATAAAATGTTTAAAACAAAATTTTAAAAATATATAAATAGTAATACTTTTTAAAGAAAAATGAATAAAAAAGTAATACTTTAGTAATACTTTTTAATGATTTTTAAGAAGAAAAGTATTACTAATAAAGCAATATAATGCTTAATTTAATTATTTAATAAATATCTAACCAATATTAATCAAACCAATTAAATCTACATAGATATATTTAAAATAAGACTATATAAAACTTTGTTTAGTAATACACTTAATGAAAAATTAAATAAAAAAGTAATACTTTTTTCTAAGTAATAAAAAATTAAAACTTTTTATTAAGCCCCCATTCCCTAAAATAAAAGCCTAAGAAAAATAAAATTAAAAACAAAATGATAAAAATAAATTTTTAAATAAAAAATCATTAGTTTATAGAAAATTAATTAAAATGAGAAATTAATAAAATTAAAACAAGAAACAAAGAAATTAAAATTGAAATTTATAATAAAAAATAAGAACAATCTGTATTTTTTAAAAATAAATACAAAACAATCTTATTAAAACATATATAATGATTAAAATTAAATAAATGAAAAATAAAGAAATAATAAATAAAAAATAAAAGAATAATAAAAAATAAAAAAATAATTAATAAAAATAAGGAAAAATTAAGGAAAATAAAAAAATTAGAAAAGATTATTTTCCTTTAGACTTGAAAGCTCTTATTTTAGCCTGAAGTCTGCTAATATAATCAAACTCCTTTTCATAGGATAAATCATTTCTATATCCACATCTAGGACATTCGGCCTTGTTGCATCCTTTGCAACTGGCACAGCTAGAGCATGAACCTCCAGCCATAGGATCAAATTCAAAACCACACATTCTACATTGCATGATATCACCACCTAAATAAATTAAATTTTAATAAACTGATAAATATTATTTTAAAAATTGATAAAATAATAAATAAACTGATAA
>ONYG01000064.1 GCA_900321995.1 uncultured Methanobrevibacter sp.
CAAGCTTTTTTGGCCTATGGCCAAAAAACCTTGACCAAAATTTTTATTTCTAGCTATTTTAATATTTTCTTTCTTTTTTCTTTTTTTATTAATTATAATTTTTTTTTAAATTCTATTTTTAACTGTTTTAATTTCTTTCTTTATTCTTTTTTTATTAATTATAATTTTTTTTAAATTTTATTTTTGGCGGTTTTAATATTCTTTTCTTATTTATGAATTGCTAATTCACTTATTTTTTTTAAAACTATATAAATAAATAAAACTAAAAATAGAACTAATAAAGATTATTATATAATCAATCAATTAATTATTTAAATTTAATAAAAGGAATGAATATTATGACTCCTGAAGAATTGTTTAATGAATCTAAAAATATCATACCTGGAGGAGTTAACTCTCCAGTTCGTGCATTCAAACCTTATCCTTTCTTTGTTAAGGAGGCCAAAGGCTCTCATATTATAGACACTGAAGGAAATGATTATGTTGACCATTGTTTGGCTTATGGACCTATATTATTAGGCCATAGTGATGATGACGTTATGGAAGACGTTTATAATCAAATGAAAATGGGAACTGCATATGGTGCTCCAACTGAAAATGAGATAAAATTGGCTAAGGAAGTCATTGATAGGGTTCCTTGTGCTGAAATGGTTCGTTTTGTAAACTCAGGTACTGAAGCTACTATGGCAGCTATTCGTCTTGCAAGAGGCTTTACCGGCAAAAACAAGATAATCAAATTTGAAGGATCTTACCATGGAGCTCATGATTATGTCCTTGTAAAGTCTGGTTCCGGTGCTGCTTGCTTGCCTGACTCTGCAGGAATTCCAGAAGACACTACCAAAAACACCCTTTCTGTCCCATTCAATGATGTAGAAGCACTTACTCAATTGATTGAAGCTGAAAAGGACAATATTGCTTGTATTATCGTAGAGCCTGTAATGGGAAACATAGGTTGTGTAGAGCCTAATGTCAAATACTTGAAATTCTTAAGGGAAATCACTAAGGAAAATGATATTCTATTGATTTTTGATGAGGTCATTACCGGTTTTAGAGTATCCCGTGGAGGTGCTCAAGAGTATTATGGCGTTAAGCCAGATTTAGTAACTTTTGCTAAGGTTCTTGGTGGAGGATTCCCAATAGGTGCTTATGCAGGTAGAAAGGACATTATGGAAATGATTGCACCATCAGGTCCTGTTTATCAGGCTGGAACATTCAGCGGAAATCCTATTTCAATACAAGCAGGACTTTCCACATTAAAGAAGTTAAACTATGAGTTTTATGGAAATATGGCTAGAAAAGGAGACTTCTTAAGAAATAACATTTCAGATATTCTGGATGACTTAAACCTTGACCTTCAGGTTGTAGGTTTAGCATCAATGTTCCAAATTTATTTCAACTCAGAGCCTGTCATAAACTATGAGGTTGCTCAAAAGTCTGATTCCAAAAGGTTCCTTGTATACTTTAGGGAATTGTTGAAAAATGGAGTTTTCATTCCGCCTAGCCAGTTTGAGTGCAATTTCATATCTGGCGCTCATAGCGAAGAAGACTTAGTTAAAACTTCAGAAGCTATTGAAAATGCGTTAAAGGTTGCTTGGGATTTATAGCTCAAGCTTTTTTGGCCTTCGGCCAAAAAACCTTGACCAAAATTTTTATTTCTTTATTGAATTAAACTAAAAATTATTTATATGTTTAAAGTATTATCTTAGGGATTTATTCTAATAAATTTGAAATATTACATTTTATTTTATTCTAATTAATTTTATATTTAAAATATTATTTCTATTAACTATAAAGAAAAAAGGGATTTGAATGAACAGAAGGTCTAAATTAATCATTGGGATATTGATTGTCATTATTTTAGCTATTCTTGTTTTTGCCATTGGAACTTTTTTCATTAGCGATGACTTGTCCAGCGGAGATAAGGATATACTTATTTGTGCAATCGATGAAAGCGAGCCTCGTCCTGGAATGGGGGCATGTGATATGGCATTTTTAGTCCATTTGAATGATGGTGGAATTGCAAATTACACTCCAATCTATCCTCATGGCATGACTCATCCAACAGTGGCCGAACCTGAAGAGTATCAGGCTATGGGTGCAGGGTCCAAGTTGCTATTGCATGATTGCTTCTATTGGTCTGACAATCAGCAATGCTTACAATATGCTAAGGAAATTCTTGAGCATAATACCAACTACACTGTTGATGCTGTGGTTGCTATAAACAGTCAGGCTCTAGATAATATCATCTCATCAGCAGGTACCTTAAAGTCTAATGGTGAAGATGTAAATGCAAGCGCTATTGATTTCATTAGGGAAGAGCAAAACACTATGGGAATGACAAGAGGAGACTCTGTTATGGTTATAGTGAATGCTTTAGTCAATGCTGCAAAGAATCCTGAAAAAAGGGACAAGATGATGGAAGCTGCATTGAAAGAATACTCTGAAGGTCATATAGCTATGTATCCAGAAGGCTCATTTGCAAAATTGCTTGCATCTAAAGGCATTCAAGCAATGGTTGGGTAAATTTTATTTGCAATTATGATTGAATTAGATGATTGGCAGGTTTAAATTTTTCCTCCAATTCCATCTTTAATTTTAATCAAAAAGAAAAATCTTAATTTACTTTTTTTATCTTTGATTGTATTGATTTTACTATTTTATCTATTTTTATTAATTTTTTTATTATTTTATTCTGAATTCGGTGTTATTATGAATCAAAAGGAATACTGGGATAGCGTTTGTGAAGATAAGGAGTTTACAACTCCATTTCATCCAAAGGAATTTGCTAAATATGTTAAAAAAGATGACTTTATAGTGGATATTGGCTGCGGTTATGGCAGAACATTAAGAGAGCTAAAGGATCTTGGATACACAAATCTTAGAGGATATGACTTTTCCGAAAATATGATTAAAAGGGGAAAACGGGAAAATCCTGATTTGGATTTGAGGATTAAGGAAAAAGAAACAATAGATTTGCCTGATGATAGTGTGAATGTCATAATCCTTTTTGCAGTTCTCACATCAATAATCACTGACGAGGAGCAAAAGGAACTTATTTCAGAAATATATAGGGTTTTAAAGCCAAATGGAATATTTTATCTGACAGATTTTCTATTGAACGACGATGATAGGAATCTCAAGAGATATGAAAAGTATCAGGATGAACTTGGAATTTATGGATGCTTTAAGCTTAGTGAGGGAGCTACATTACGCCATCATAGTGAAGAGCATATTTTTGAATTGCTTGATTCATTTGAAAGGAAAAAGTATCAATCTGAGGTTTATGACACTATGAATGGCCACACCTCAAATGGATTTTATTATATTGGAATGAAAGGATAATATTCATTAAAATCTTTAAATAGTTAAGTTTTAAGCATTGTTTTAAAAAAGCTATTTTAATCATTTAATTTGAAAAAACTTTATAAATAAGTGAAAATAATATATAATTAGTAATTTTTATATTTAATTACTTAATATTATTTTGTTTTGGAGGATAATGAAATGAAAATTATAGCATTACAAGGAAGTCCACGTATTGGTGGAAACTGTGACGTATTGATGGATGAAATGATTAAGGGTGCAGAAGAAAATGGTCATGAAGTAGTTAAACACTACCTTGAAGAAGAAGACATTGCAGCATGTAAGGCATGTATGTTCTGTGCTGAAAACCCTGATTGTGTACGTGCTGATGACGGTAATAAGATCATTAATGAATTGGTTGCTGCAGATGGTGTAATCTTTGCAACTCCTATTTACTATGGTCAAATGACTGCTCAAGCAAAAACAATCATTGACCGTTTTTATGCTATCGGACAAAACCCAGATAAAAGCTTAAGCGGTAAAGCAGCTCTTATATTTACTGAAAACCAACCTGAAGGAACTTATAAGGATTACATAGAATTAACCAAATTCTCTCCATTCACCTTTATGGGCTATGAAGTAATCGGTCATGTTGATGCAGGAAGCGCTGGTCCAGCAGGTATCGTTGCAGAAGAACAAGAAGACAAATTAAAAGAAGCTTATGAATTAGGTAAACAATTCTAAATTACCTAATCCTTTTTTAATTTTTATCTAAATTTTATTTTAATTTTACACACTATTTTTTATTTTTAATCTTATTCTTTTTTTAATATTTTTTAAAATTGAAATTAGTTATTTTTTTTAAAGACTTTTTTAATAAGAACATTTTACATCTTCTAATTTTTCAATTCATAAAACTATAAATTAAATAATGAATAAATCATTTACTATGATTAATATAGTGGCTGGTTTAGGAGAAAATAAAAACATTATACAAGCCTCCAAGGAATTAGAAGATATAAAAGATTTAAGTATAAGTCTTGTAGAAAGTGAGGATGGGCTTATTGAAGCATTTAAAAATCCAGAAGTTCATGCTACACTTAGAGGCTCACTAAAGGCTTCAAAAATCATTAATTCAATTAAGACAATCAAGGCTGATTCTAAAATAAACAGAACAACTTACATAAACACCGCAGGTGATAAACGATTCACTAAGGAATATGAGTTTTTGCTTGCGCCAGTTGGAATTGATGAGGGCAAAAACACTGAAGAGAAGATTGAACTTGCTATTCAAGCTGCAAACTTTATCCAATATCTTGGCAAAAAACCTAAAATCGCTATTTTGGCTGAAGGAAGAAAAGATGATTTGGGAAGAAGCGAAAGGATTGATAAGAGTCTTAAGTCATCTGAGGATTTATATGAAAAGTTGATTGATAGCTTTGATGGCTTGGAAAACTTTGACAATGACAGTGAGGACATCAGCAGAAACTATTCAATTAAAAACTATTATATTCTTTTAGAACAGGCTATTGAAGATGGATTTAATATCATCTTGGCTGATGATGGCATTTTTGGAAACATAATGTTTAGAACTCTTGTCTTGCTTGATAAATGGCCAAGTTATGGTGCTGTAACTCTTGGAATCGATGAGATATATATTGATACAAGCAGAGACCAGACTGTTGAAGGTTATAAAAGAAGTCTTGAATTAGCCTATAATCTTGCTAAATTAAAGGTAAACGATTGAATTTTAATAATCTTCTTAAAAACTTTTTTTTAATTATTTCTATCAAACTTTTATTATTTTTAATTATTAATCCTTTTTTATTTTATTAAATATCTGATTTTCATAAAATAATATAAAACTATTTAAAATAATTTAACTAAATATATTAGTAATAAATAATTACTTAATTAACTATATAAAAAAATATTGATAAAGTTCGATTTAAAAACAAATAAAAATAATGATATATTTAATAATTATTTAAACTAGGGTTAATTAAGTAAGATCTAATAAATTAATAATTTAATTATTATGGGGGAATTACTGTGCCACCACAATTTTTATATAAACTTTATGAGAAACGCCTAATGAAGGAGTTGGATCCTGAAAGAATGCCAAGGCATGTAGCTATCATTATGGATGGAAATAGGAGATATTCTAAGATTCAGGGCAATATGGAAGTAATCAAGGGTCATGAGATTGGTGTAGACACTCTGGAAAAGGTTTTGGATTGGAGTATCGATTTAGGAATTGAAATAGTTACCGCTTATGCATTTTCAACAGAAAATTTCAATAGGCCTCAAAAGGAAGTTGAAGGTCTTATGGACTTGTTCTTTAAGAACTTTAAGAAGATCGTTGACCATGAGAAGATTCATAAGAATAAGGTTAAGGTTAAGGTTGTGGGAAGAACTGAACTTTTGCCGGATAATGTTCGTGAAGCTATTCGTGAGGCTGAAGAATCCACTGCAATGTATGATGAAAGACTATTCAACTTAGCTATTGGTTATGATGGTCGTTTAGAGATTGTTGATGCCATTAAGAAGATTTATAAGCAAGTTGAAGATGGTGAAATATCTATTGATGATGTGGATGAGGAGCTTGTCAGCAAAAACCTTTACACTAAAGGGCTTGAAGATCCAAGCCTTATCATAAGAACAAGTGGAGAGGAAAGACTTAGCGGTTTCCTATTATGGCAATCTTCCTATTCAGAACTTTATTTCTGTGATAGCCTATGGCCTGAACTTAGAAAAGTTGATTATTTAAGAGCTATACGTGACTATCAAGCAAGAGATAGGCGTTTTGGGATATGACTCAAGCTTTTTTGGCCTTCGGCCAAAAAACCTTGACCAAAATTTTTTACTGTTTTTGTTTTCATTGCCTTTTTATATTTTTTAAACTTACTTTTTTTCAGTACCTTTATTTTTTTAATTCTTTCTACTTTTTTTATTTTATAATTTGGATATATTTATTTTGATTTTTGAAAGTGTCCTTAATAATTATAGTCAAATTCACTAGTTTTATATATCTTGAAAGTGTCTTAATAATTCATAATCAAATTCACTAGTTTTATATATTTTTAAAACAAAAAATTTAATTGACTTATTAAAAGGATGAAATTATGATAGACACTCACTGCCATATAGATTTTGAAGAATTTGACTCAGACAGGGATGAATTGATTAAAAGAGCTAAAGATAAACTGAATGCTGTAATTAACTCTGGGTATAGTGTGGAAAGTAATCAAAAGGCTTTAGAACTTTCACAAGAATATAAGGATTTTGTTTACCCAACATTTGGTTTTCACCCAGTATCATCTCAAAATTCCACTGAAGAGGAAATTAAAGCGGCTCATGAGCAGGTCATTAGCCACCTTGATGACATACTTGCTGTCGGTGAGGTAGGCATGGACTTTTATTATTGTACAGATAAGGCTCTTAGGAAAAGGCAACAGGAGATTTTCACTGGTTTTATAGAGATTGCTAATGAATATCATGTTCCTTTGCTTATTCATGGCCGTGACTGTGAGAGAAAGATATTTAATCTCCTAAATGATTATGATGGCATTCCTAAGGTAATATTTCACTGTTATGGCGGTAGCCTCAAGGTTGCAAGGCGTATTTTAGATCTTGATGATTATTATTTAAGCTGCTCTACCATGGTCTGCTATAGCAAGCATCATCAGGAACTTTTTAAGGAGATTCCTCTTGAGAGAATTCTTACAGAAACTGACAGCCCTTATCTTGCAATGACTAAGGAAGAGAGAAATGAGCCTGCTAATGTTGTCCATGCAGTGGAGAAATTGGCAGAACTTCATGAAATTGATGTGGCTGATGTAGATAAACAAACTGAAAAGAATGCAAGGTATGTATTCGGCATATAATTTTATAGAGACTATTAATTAAAATGATGTTTTCTATATATTTTATGCTTTTAATTAATTATTATTTTATTTTAATTTAACTTTTAATCTAAAGATTTTTAATGATTTTATAGTGGTGATTCTATGAAACCTTATGTGATATTAAATGCGGCTATGACATTGGATGGTAAGATAGCTACAAAGACAGGAAGCTCTGAAATTTCAGGTCAAAAGGACCTTGAAAGGGTTCATGAAATCAGAAAGGAAGTTGATGGGATTATGGTGGGCATAGGCACGGTTTTGGCAGATGACCCTCGCCTTACAGTTCATAAGATCAATGCAAAAAAGGAAGATAACCCTGTTAGAATAGTTGTAGACAATAAGGCAAGAACTCCACTTAACTTTAGAATATTGAATGATGATGCAGAGACTGTTATTGCAGTATCCTCAATCTGTGATGAAAATAATGAAAACTCTGATGAAGAAGCTGTAAAGAGAGCAAAGGAACTTGAAAAAAGGGCAAATGTTTTTTATTCCTCATCTGAAACTGTAGACTTGAAGGAGTTTTTAGAGTTCTTGTATTCTCTTGGCATCGAATCTATCATGCTTGAGGGAGGCTCCACACTTAACTTTTCAATGATTAGGGATGGATTGATTGATGAGATTAAGATATGCATAGCGCCTATGGTTGTAGGTGGAAAGGATTCCAAGACTTTCTTTGATGGGGAAGGCTTTGATTACATGAAGGATGCTGTTAAATTGGAATTGGTTAATAACTTCCCTTTAGATAAGGACTTTATTATGGAATATAAAGTTTTAAAATAACAGAAATTATTAATATTAGCTGATTCAGTTAAAACTAATTAAATAGTAAATATGACTGGATTATAATAGTTTTAAGTAAAATAGTTAATATTACAGGATTCCTAAGAGTTTTAAGTAAAATAGTAAATAAATAAAAAAAGAGTAATAATAAACAAATAAAAATAAATAAAGATTTTAAAGGTAATAAAAGCAAACAATAATGTGTGTTGTGCTTGCTTTTATCTTCTTTTGAAATTTTGGATTTTTAGTTGAGGTATCTTAGATTTACGTTTAATTCTCTCACCTCTAAATTTTTTTGCGATTTGATAGATTTTTTCTTTTTTTTTTTGATTTGTTCAATTAGATCAACAAATTCTTGATTTAATTTGTCCATTGAATTCATCAATTTTTTTGATTTGTTCATGAGCAAATTCTTTTTTTGATTTGATTGAAAGTTTTAGCAATGTTTTGTAAAATGATTTTAGTTTAATTGTCCATGCTAAAATACTTTTTTTTATTTTGCTCTAATTTGTTTTTTTTATTTTTGATTAATTTTAATGTATCTTATAAAATTAATCTCTAAATTCGACTGCTTAATTAATTAGCAAGGCTAATTAATGCTTTAGTTTTTATTTTGGATGTTTAAATCTTTTTTAAATTTATACATCTTCTTTGGAGATATTTAGGTTATTAAACTTTTTTTTTAGAGTGTGATAGTATTCAATTATCCAATGTCATTTTTTGACGCTGGAGCTATCCTAAATATCTATAATTATATTATTTGTTCTAATAGTATATAACTGTTTTGATATATGCTAACATTTTTATATTATACTAACATTTAGGCACACCTAAACATTTATATACTATAAAAACATACTATTAGTAAAGATATTTAGGTGTGCCTAAATTTATAAGTCGAGTCACAAGTAAAAAAGAATACTGTCATTAATCACTCCAAAACAAAAACACGATTTATTAAATTAGGCGGCTTAGATGGTCTTTAATATCTCTCGGAGGTGAAAGTTTGGGAAGAAGCAAAAGTGGAATTTGTGGAAAGAAACAAATTAAACCTAATCAGAGACAAAGAAAAAGAGATCCTAGGGTAGTATCCTTCAGGAGATGATCTTTAAAATAGTCCTCTAACAACAAAACATTTTATTTATTATTTAAATCTTCAGAAAAAAAATCAAATCAAATCATAACACACATTATCCAAAATAAATTCACTAAATTTTAAATAAAACCAAATCAAATTAGAGGAAAAAGTTTTAGCTTTTCTATGCAAATCAATTCAAATCTTTAGAAAAGCTTAATCAGGCCAATCAAAAAGATACGTATCTTTTTGGTTGCTGTCATTGATTATTTTACTATTTTTTTTAAAAGAAATTTTTATTTCATTCACGACTTATTTTTTTATAATGCTTTTTTTAGAATTTTACTAGTTTTTTTTTTTTTTAATTATTTTAGAAAATCTTTATTTTTTATAATTCTATAATCGAATAATTTATAAAGGTTAAAATATTATATAAAATTATATGAGTATTACATATATATTTAGGAATACTTAATTATTAAAATATTATGAGGTGAAAATATGGGAAATATGGCTGAAGCAAGAAGGAAAATGCATAAAAGAGATGAAAGAGTAAAAAAAGAAAATAAGTCTGAAGTTAAGAAAATAAGAAATTTCTTCTTTGGCTGTTGTAATAATAAAAATGAAAAAAAGGTTAAGGAACATTAATACTTTTTTCTTTATTTTTTCATTTAAAAAATAAGTTTTATTCTTTTTTTAGTTTTAAATTAGTAGTTTTATTCTTTTTTTAGTTTTAAAATAAGTATTTTTTATTCTTTTTTTTAGTTTAAAAATAAGTATTTTTTATTTTTTTATTTTAAAATAAGTAATGAGGTGTTAATTAGAATTTAACACCATTTCTTTTTAATATTTTTCTAGGATTATCTATTGTAGCGGTTAAAGCTTCTTCTTTTGTCATTCCAGCACCTAAAGCTATTTCAATAGCCCTATCAAAAGTGATTAAATCATCTGGAGAATGGGTGTCTGTATCCACTACAAGATCATTTCCAACTTCTCTTGCTATGTTTGCAACGTGTCCATTTCCTAAACAATGTCCTTTTCTTGCACTGATTTCTAAAGCAACATTGTTTTTCTTAGCTATTTCCGCTTCTTCTCTGGTTATTAATCCAGGGTGTCCTAAAATATCAATCTCTTTACAGTTTACTGCTGCAAAGTTTGTTCCTTCCACAACTGGTTCGTTAAGGGTTTCACCATGAACTACAACAATCTTAGCCCCTAATTCACGAGCTTTGTCTGCTAGTGAAGGAATAGATTCGACAGGTGCATGGGTAATTTCAGCTCCTAAAACAACTGTGATATCCCAATTGCTGTTAATGTCATCAATTGCTTCACTGATTTCTGGAATTGTGTGAATATTTGAATAGTCAACATGATCAGTAATGGCTATAACTTCATGGTCAAGCACGAGAGCTCTTCTTGCAAGTTCAGAAGGCAATAATTCCCCATCACTGAATAAACTGTGCATATGTAAGTCAATTCTTTTATGAGTCACTTTTATTTCTCCTTGTAATAAATAAAAATAATAAATAAAAAGTTTTATTTCTTTAATTTATTTTTTTTATTTTTTTTATTTTTTTATTTTATTTTTTTTTTTTTTTTTAAAAAATCTATTGATTTTGATTTTATTTGCTTAATATTTTTCTAGTTTTATCAAAAAAGTTAAATAAAACCAAATTTATATTAGAAATAAGTTAAATATAGTTTATTAGTTAAATAATATAATTTTTATTCTTATAATTAATAAATTTATTTTTTATTTATGAAATTTTAAGATAATTTTTGAAAAGTTTAATAGAATCTGTATGGTTTTAATGGATTCAATTGAATGTACATAGTAACTGTATTAATAAAATTTATATAATTTAATAGAATTTGCAAGTTTAACTGTATTAATAAAATTTATATAATTTAATAGA
>ONYG01000063.1 GCA_900321995.1 uncultured Methanobrevibacter sp.
AAAATTAAAAAATATAATAAAAAAAGTTTAAAAATTAAAAAAATTAATTAAAAAATCTTAAAAATTAAAAAATATAATAAAAAAAGAAAAAAGATAAAAAAAGAGAACTTAATGGTTCTCTCTTAACCAGCTTGCACCAGCTTCTAGAACTTTAAGGTTTACATCAATAAGCTTTGGCTTAGCTGCAAAGGTTTCCTTAATTCCATTTGCAAAAGCGTCTTGAGAGAGAATTGGACTGTCTTTACCAAGCTCCATCAATGCACCTAAAATAGCTGTGTTCATTGCCTTAGCATTACCTATTTCAGTTGCAATTTCCCTTGCAGGAATAGAGATGATTTCGACATTGTCCTTTACATCAAGATTGTCTTTGGAATAGTCACCTGCTCTTGAGTCATAGAGAATTGTTCCGCCTTCCTTTACATCGATTGAATACTTTTCAAGGGATGGCTTGTTCATTGCAATTAGAACGTCACATTCTTCTACAACAGGAGAACCAATTGTCTTTGCAGAAATGGTTACAGAACAGTTTGAGGTTCCTCCTCTTTGTTCAGGACCATAGCTTGGATACCAGGAAACTTCCTTACCTTCACTACATGCAGCTTGAGCTAAGGTAAGACCTGTGCTTAATACACCTTGACCACCGAAACCGACAATCTTAACTTTGCAGTCTTCAAAGTCCTCTTCGACTTCAGCTATTTCCTTAGATCTGTCTACTCCAAAAGCATTATCCAATGCTTCAATTGAGAAATCACTAACGTTTCTCTCTACAGGAGCTCTTTCTTTAGATAAGTCTCTAAATCTCTTTACAGGGAATTCCTTACCCATTTCATTGATTAGGAAGTCTTCCACACCTTCAACATCTCTTCTGATATTAGTTGGACATGGGGACAATACTTCTACAAAGGAATAACCTTTTCCTTCCTTTTGAATCATTAAAGCTTTCTTAACAGCGATTTTTGCCTTTCTGATAAGCTTAGGATTTGCAAGTGATACCCTTTCAATGAATACAGGAGCCTTAAGATTATCAATAAGCTCACACATGTGCAATGGATAACCTGCATAGTGAGGATCCCTACCGTTTTGACAGGTTACTGTTCTTTCTCCAACAAGAGTGGTTGGAGCCATCTGACCACCAGTCATACCATAAACTGTGTTGTTTACAAAGAAAACAGCAATCTTTTCACCACGGTTTGCAGCTTGCAAGGTTTCATTTAATCCAATGGATGCTAAGTCTCCGTCTCCTTGATAGCTCATTACAATAGCATTGTCTTCAGCTCTTGAAATACCAGTTGCAACTGCAGGAGCCCTTCCGTGAGCGGTTTGAACATTTCCACAGTTGAAATAGTAATATCCGAATACGGAACATCCGACAGGAGAAATCATAACACATCTATCTTGGATATCAAGCTCATCCATAACTTCAGCGATTAGCTTGTGCAATATGCCGTGTCCGCAACCTGCACAGTAATGTGTATTATAAATGTCATTTCCTTTTCTTGGGAAAGAGTCGTATAAGGATTCTGGCTTTTTAATAACTCTTTCTTCTATTTCGCTAGGTTGAACCTTTTCAACATTTCCATCAACTTTAATATTAGTCATATAACCAGCCTCCTAGTCTACCATCCTATGATTATAATAATTGTCATTGTCTAATTCTTCCTGATAGTCCTTATCAGATAAGTAGGATGCATCAAATTCCTTATCTTCACTATGAACCTTATGACGTTCGTCACTGCCTACCATTTGATAGATTTCATTGAGAATGTCCTTAAGCTCAATTAGCTTACCACCCATTCTGTTTACCAAATGAACATCATCATAATTTGCTGCAGCCTTTACATCATCTCTTAACTGACCATTACTCATTTCTACAGAGATGAATTGAACACCATTATCAGCTAATTCCTTAATGCGTTTTTCAGGGAATGGGAATAATGTGATAGGCCTGAGAAGTCCTAACTTGATTCCTTTTTCTCTTGCAATATCCACTGCAGTACGGGATAACCTACTGCTTGTACCATATGAAACGATTACATATTCAGCATCATCAACCATATACTCTTCGTAAACAACTTCATTTTCTCTGATTTCTTCATATTTGTCTTGAATTTCAAAGTTAAAGTCTTCAAGTTGATTGAAGTCAAGGAAAATAGAAGTTACAAGGTTTTCCATAGTTTCCTTATTTCCCCTTACAGACCAGGAATTATCTATCTTAGGCTCTACAGCTTCAGTAGGGAACTTTAAAGGTTCTGCCATTTGTCCAAGCACCGCATCAGCAAGTACAACTACTGGGTTTCTGTATTTGTTTGAAAGCTCAAATGCCTTCATGGTCAAGTCACACATTTCCTGAACGCTGTTTGGAGCTAAAACTATATTTTTATAGTTTCCGTGACCTCCACCCTTAACGATTTGGTTATAGTCACCTTGCTCAGGACCTATGTTACCAAGTCCAGGACCTGCTCTCATCACATCAACAATAACTGCAGGCAATTCAGCACCAGCCAAATAGGTAAATCCTTCTTGCATTAAGCTTATACCCGGACCGGATGAAGCGCTCATGACCCTATGGCCAGTGGAAGCTCCACCATAGATCATATTTACAGATGCCTCTTCACTTTCAGCCTGTACAAACTTACGTCCAAGCATTGGGAAATATTTGGATGCCTCGTGAAGAATTTCACTTGCAGGAGTAATTGGATAACCGAAGAAACAGTCACAACCTGCATATAATGCACCGATAATTACAGCTGTGTTTCCTTTTACAATTTGATTACTCATTTAAGCATCTCCTGAAGGTTTTCTTAATCTTTTTGGAATATGTACTTCAATAGCTAATGGTTCAGGACATGTATAATAACAGTCTCCACAACCGATACAGCCTTCGCCAGTATATTCTGCATATTGATAACCGCTATCATTAATCTCTTCACTTAATGTAAGGCAGTTCTCTTTACAAGCACTTATACATCTTAAGCATGCCTTACAATTATTTTTACTAATGATAGGGTATGGTTTAACTTGATTTGTACTCATTTACACACTATCCTATATTTATAAACATTATAATTAGTTTAAACTTTATTAAAATTATAAATTAACTTAATAATTTAATATAAATATATATTTAAAGAATTACTTTAATAAATTTATTGATTAAATGATTATATTTAACTAATTTAAATAAAATTTAAATGATTTACAATCCATAAATCCATAAAAATTGAAAAATATAAAATTAAAAAATTATCAAATAATTAAATTCAAAAAATAAATCAAATCAAATTATCAGATAATTAAACTGAAAATAAATTCCAATTAAAAATTATCAAATAATTAAATTCAAAAAATAAATCAAATCAAATTATCAGATAATTAAACTGAAAATAAATTCCAATTAAAATAAAAAATTAAAAAATAAAATTAAAATAAAATTAATTGATAAATTAGAGATAAATCTAGATAAATTAAAAGATAAATTAAATAAATTAGAAATAATTTAAAGAAAAAAATAGCTAAAAAAAATAAATTGTTGAATAACTGAATATCTATCATGATTTCAGCCATATTTCAACTTTTTTAGCAGGATTTTTCATCTTCTTTTCTAATTACCTTTCTTTGGATTTTACCACTAATTGTTTTAGGCAATTCCTCTACAAACTCGATTAATCTTGGATATTTATATGGAGCTGTAGCATGCTTTACATGGTTTTGAATGTCCTTTTTAAGTTCTTCACTTGGCTCGAATCCTTTTGCAAGAACAATTGTTGCCTTAACGATTTGACCTCTTAATTCATCAGGCACACCAGTGATTGCGCATTCCAATACTGAAGGATGTGAAATTACAGCATTTTCCACTTCGTATGGTCCAATACGATATCCAGAAGACTTGATTATGTCATCATTTCTACCAACAAAGGTAAAGTAACCGTCTTCATCGATATAAGCAGTATCTCCACAGTGATAATAATCATCATACCATACTTCATCAGTCTTTTCCTGATTTCTATAATATTCCTTAAATAATCCTACAGGTCTGCCTTGGGATACATCAAAACAAATTTCTCCTTCAGAACCAATATCAACAACATTTCCTTCATTATCCAATAGATTTACCTTGAATGCAGGAGATGGCTTACCTACAGAACCTGTTTTGGATTCCATCCAAATGAATGTTGCTAATGAAAGGGTAGTTTCAGTTTGACCGAATCCTTCCTTGATTTCAAGGCCAGTGTATTGCTTGAATCTATCAAATACTTCAGGAGGCAATGGCTCACCTGCAGTTGTAGCATATTTAATGTTAGAAAAGTCAAATTGAGACAAGTCTTCCTTAATCAAGAATCTATAGATTGTTGGAGGCGCACAGAATGTGTTAACTTTGTTTTCAATAATCTTTTCCATAAGGTCAAGACCATGGAACCTGACATAGTCATATACAAAGACTGCTGAACCTGAAATCCATTGTCCATAGTAGTTACCCCATACAGCCTTACCCCAGCCAGTATCTGCTGAAGTGTGGTGAACTCCGTCTTCAACAACATTATGCCAATATTTTGCAGTTATCAAATGTCCGATAGCATAGGTATGTGCATGTGCAACCATCTTAGGGTTTCCAGTAGTTCCAGATGAGAAATAAATCAAGAATGTCTCATCTTCATGAGTTGCATCCTCTCCAGTAGGCCTTTCAAATTCTTCGCTCATTTTAGAAAGCTCTTCATCGAAGTTTATCCAACCTTCCTTATCAATATTACCTACAAGTGCCTTTTTAAGCTCTATTCCAAGTTCCTTTTCACAAGCTTCATAATCAGGAATCAATTGGTCTTCCTCTACAGATACAACCATCTTAACGCTTGCATTCTCAACCCTATAGACAATATCATGGAGCTTTACCATGTGAGTTGTTGGAATAGCTATAGCACCTATCTTATGAAGTGCAGTCATGCAGATCCAAAATTCATATCTGTTTTTTAGTGTAAGCAATACTGCATCTCCCTTATTAATTCCTTGGGATTTAAATAAGTTTGCAGCTTGGTTAGATAATTTTTTCATATCTGAAAAGGTAAATACCTTTTTCTCATTATCGTCACACCAAATCAATGCAAGCTTTTCAGGGTCTATTCTTGCATACTCATCCACTACATCAAAACCAAAATTAAAGTCTTTTGGCACATTAAATTCAAAATTATCATAAAAATCCTTGTAGGATTTAAAATCAACTCTGTTTACAAAGTTTCCTATTAAAGATGTCATTTTTTCCCTCTTTAAAAACTGTCAT
>ONYG01000201.1 GCA_900321995.1 uncultured Methanobrevibacter sp.
AATAAACTGATAAGTAATTTTAATAAACGGAACAAATCTAATTTAATATTTTTATTTTAAGAAATTATGCAATTGCCCTTGGCCAATACATAATAATAAAGACACCAATTAATGCAATACAAGCACCAATAATGTCAAATTGATCAGGAACTACATTATCTACTTTCCATCCCCATAAAACAGAAAGAGCTATGAATATTCCACCATATGCTGCATAAGTTCTTCCGAATGTAGCTGGCTGAAATGTTGGAACAATTCCATAGAGAATCAACAGGATTGCACCTAAAATTGCAAATTCAAAGCCTTTGCCTTCTCTAATCCATAGCCAAATTAAATATCCTCCGCCGATTTCAAAAAAACCTGCAATAATAAAGAAGATAATTGATTTTAATGTATTTATCATTAAAACACCAAATACACTCTAAAATATTAAAAGAAAATTTAGTCCTTATTTCATTTAATACCCATAATAAATCAATGATGAAATTTAAAATTAAAAAAAAAACAGCATAAGTTATTAGGAATATTAAATCAAATAAAGAAAAAATAAAAAATTAGGAAAAAGGTTAAATTAACCTAATCCTAAACCAAGTCCTACCATATAGAATATGAAGGACACGACATATGCAGTAACCAATGTTACAGCAGACATCATCAATGGATATTTCCATCCGCCAGTCTCTTGTTTGATTGCACCCAATGCAGCGAAACAAGGAATATAAAGCAATACAAATACCATAAATACATATGCTGTAAGTGGGGTAAAGATACCATGCATTGCTGCATTTATGGCGGCTCCCTCTTCGGCCACTCCAAAGAGTGAACTGAATGTTCCTACAACAACCTCTTTAGCAACTAATCCAAAGATTAATGCTACAGCAGGTTGCCATTCGCCAAATCCTAAAGGTGCAAATACAGGTGCCACTACAGTACCAATAGTACCAATAGCACTTTCTTGAGATCCGTATTCAACTCCAGCAGGGAAGTAACTTAATATCCATATTACAATGGAAGCAACAAGAATAATAGTACCTGCTTTTCTAACGAATCCCCAAGATTTTTCAAGGGTGTGCATTAAAATACCTCTAATTGTAGGTAATTTATAATCAGGCAATTCCATTACAAATGGAGCGTCCATTTCACTGAATGTGGTTTTTCTTAATATGAATGCAACGATAACCGCTACAATAATACCTACTAAATATAAAGACAAGATTACTAAACTTTGGTTTGCAGCAAAGAATGCGCCTACTAACAATAAGTATACTGGCATTCTTGCAGAACAGGACATAAATGGAACGATTAACATAGTGATTAATCTGTCCTTTTCGTTTTCCATTGTTCTGGTTGCCATAATACCCGGCACACCACAACCAAATCCTAAAAGCATAGGGATAAATGCTTTACCATGTAATCCTACAAACTTGTGCATAAGCTTATCCATAACAAATGCGGCTCTTGCCAAGTATCCACAGTCTTCAAGGAAACTGATAATCAGGAATAATAGAATAATTTGTGGCAAGAATACAAGTACACCACCTACTCCTCCAATAAGTCCGTCTACGAGGAAGGAGGAAAGCATGGTTTCTCCAAGACTTGCAAGGATCCAATCACCAAGCATTCCGAAACATTCGTCAATAAAGTCTTGGAATGGTGCACCAAATGTAAATACAATTTCAAACATTGCATACATTATAACAATAAATATTGGGAAACCTAATATTCTGTTTGTAACGATTCTATCAATTTTTTCAGAAATTGATGTTTTAGCGGAAGCAGGTTTTGTAAGTGATTCTGCAAGCAATCCGTCAATGAATGCATATCTTCCATTTGCGATTACTTCTTCACTGCCTTCGCCAAAGATGCCTTTCAAGTGATCTTTAACTCTTTGAGTTTCATTAACAATATTATTTCTTTTTGAGGAACCCTCAATTTTTTCCTCTACAATCTCATCATTTTCGAGTAATTTAATTGCAGTCCAAAATGAAGGAACATCAAGTAAGTTTTTATCTTCTTCAATAGCAGCTTGCAATTCAGCCAAATGCTCTTTAAGCTCATTATTATAGACTAACCTTTCACTAGTGTTGACTGGATTATTTGCTGCTTCTTCAATGGTTTTAAGTAATTCTTCTTTACCTGTATCACTATTAGCTTCAATCTCAACTACTGGAACTCCTAACAATTCAGATAGCTTCTTTGCATTAATGGTATACCCTTTATCTTGAGCATATTTATTCATATTTAATGCAATAACCAAATTAGCTCCGAGTTCCATCATTTGAACAGTGAGATATAAGTTTCTTTCAATGTTAGCCGCATCAATGATGTTGACAATTACATCAGCATCTTCATCTACGATGAAATCTCTTGATACTATCTCTTCCATTGAATGAGCACTTAAAGCATAGTTACCAGGTAAATCCACTACTTCCACTTCATTGCCATTATGCTTATAATGACCTTTCGCTTGTGCTACGGTTTTACCAGGCCAGTTACCTACATGTTGGTTTAAACCAGTTAAATTATTGAATAATGTGGTTTTACCTACGTTAGGGTTACCTGCTAAACCTATTTTGAGATTTGCCATATTGTATACCTTTCGTAATTGATTAACTAAAAAAAACATACTATGAAATCACTGATATCACATTTAATTACTGAAATTAAAATAGTATGCTTTGCATCAATAAAAATTATAAAAAAGCAATTAGAGACTTGAACCCCCGTAAAAAGCTCTAAATCACTATTATAAAATTTTTAGATTAAAAATTTTATAAGTATAAATTTATCACTGAATTCTTGAATTAAAAATTTAATTATATTTTTAAATAAACTAAAGTTTAATAAAGTTTTAAAAACTAAAAAAAACTATTTTTTTTAAATAAACTAAAGTTTAATAAAGTTTTAAAAACTAAAAATACAAAAATCTGAAATTATACTTCAACATCAATATTTTTAGCTTCTTCTTTTCTAAGACATACAGAGTATCCTTTTACTTTAATTTGCATAGGATCTCCGAGAGGAGCTACTTTTTCTACTTCAATATCTGCTCCTTTAATAAATCCCATACCAAGTAAATGTCTTTTTAATTCTAAATCTCCTCCAGATCCATAAGAAGCTAAAGTACCATGTTCTCCAGATTTGAGTTCACTTAATTTTTTTATCATAATTAAAACCTCACAATAATATCTATAAATATTAACGTAATCATCTGATAATAGTAGGTAAATTTAGGTATACCTAAATCTATGTTTATTGGAATCTTATTATTTTGAGGTATTTGTAGTTTAATTAAAATTTTTAAAATTTAGTTTTAAAAATGGGGATATTTTTAAAATTAATTGCATTGGTTTTTAAAAATATTTTTGGATTGTTGATTAAAATGAAAATAAAAAAATTACCAAATAAACAAAGTTAGGTCTACCTAAAACCTAATACTATTTTTCTACATACTACTATATAAAGTTTAGGTTTACCTAATAGAAATTAAAAATATATAACAAAAAAAATTGAAGGGAAAAAACCAGAAATTCCAATTGAAAAGAAGCCATATTCACACAAATTTTCTAAAAATTTAGGTTTGATTAAAAATAATTTAGGCACGATTAAACTTTATTTTAGGCTTAACTAAAGAAAATTTTGGATTAACTAAATTTAAATTAGGTAAAACTAAATATACATTCTTATTTTAGGATATAAAGCAAAAATAAACCGAATAATTTATATATAAATAGTTACATAAAAAATACTATCTCATAAAATAATGCATCTATAAAATTCATAGCATGAAAATTGTGAGAAAAGCTGAAATTTTTACCCTAAAATCATAAAAAATTTTTTAGCTTAATAAAAACAGGACATAAAAATAATTAATTTATTTTTTAATCCAAAATATATATTATAGTATGAATGTTATTTTTTAGGTTTACCAAAACTTTAAATAAATTAACATTTAAACTATTAATAGAATTCAAGGATATGAAATGAGAATGTTAAATTTAGAAAATTTAAAAAGAATTTTTCTCATTATCTTTGAATTAAATTAAATTAAAATAAATAAAAGGTGATTATATGGCTGGAAGAAATGAAATTTTTGACAAAATGTACGAACACAAACATGCTTTAATCTTCGTTGGAGGAATGGCAACTGCAATCATAGGTGCAAAAATCTTAAAATCTCAAACTACCAAAGATTACGCTGCTAAAGGAATGGCAAAAGTATTAACTTGCAAAAGTGAAATAGAAGAATCCATCCAAGACATTAAAGACAATGCAGAAGACATTCACACTGATGCAAAAGCTGCTCAAAAAGAAGCTATCTGTGTAGATGTAACTAAAGAAGACGAATAAATAAAATGATAAAGATTTTAAAATATTCTTTAAACTATTAAACTTTTTAAATAATAATTATTTGCCAATATTGAATTTGACAATAAATAATTGACAATATAAGTAATTATTTACAATAGATCACTTTTTAAACCATATTTTAAAATATATTTTATCATTTTTCTTAATTTTTTATTTTTATATGAATTTTATGCAAATTTATAAAAATTAATTAAATGAGCTTAAAAGAATTTAAACACAATTCAAAAGATTAATTTTATATTTAATTTGCAAGATTATTGAGAGCCATGATTTTTACTATAGAATATGACAAAGGCACTCGATTAAGAGTGCGTTGCGGTAAAGAGGCATTTACCAAAGAAGAATCCTATGGCTTAGCTGAAACCTTAATAGAATATGATTTCATTGATGAAGTGAAAGTTTCACACAGAAACGGAAGCATCTTAGTAATATACAATGATCCAAGCAAAAGAATAAAGATTCTTAGAATTTTATCTAAAATTACTCAAGAAGACTTATACGAAGGAAAACCAAGTGATGAACTAACATTAGCAGAATTATCAAATGATTTTGCAATAAGACTTGCAAAACATGTTTTAAAAAGGTATTTATTTAAAGTTATATTACCTATCCCATTTAGAAGAATCCGAATGATGTATCACGCAGCAGGATATATATGGAGAGGATTTGATAGCTTAACTAGTTTTCGTGCAGATGTAGCATTGCTTGATGGAACTGCAATACTTGCATCATTGCTTACTAAAAACTACAACTCTGTAGGATCAATGATGTTCTTATTATCCATCTCCGACATGCTTGAAGACTACACTATGCAAAAGACCAAAAGCACACTCAAAAGCAGTTTGGCATTGAATATTGATAGTGTATGGAAAGTGGACGTAGACGATGACGGATGCGAAATCGAAAGTCAATACCCATTATCTCAACTTGAAAAAGGAGATAAGATAAGAATCAGAACCGGTGCAATCATTCCTGTTGATGGGGTTATTGCAGATGGAGATGCAATGATCAATGAGGCATCCATGACTGGAGAATCATTAGCAGTCCATAAGAATGAAGGTAAAGCTGTCCATGCAGGAACTGTTGTTGAAGAAGGTTCAATAGTCATAGAAGTTCGTTCAGTTAATGATGAAACCAGACTTAATAAGATCATTGACATGATTGAAGACTCAGAAGAGCTAAAGGCAAGCATTCAAAGTAAGGCTGAAAAATTAGCAGACAGCATTGTACCATACAGCTTGCTTGCAACTGCATTTACTTACCTGCTTACAAGAAATGTAACCAAAGCTTTAGCTGTATTGATGGTAGACTTCTCATGTGCAATTAAGCTAACCACACCTATATCTGTTATCTCTGCAATGAAAGAAGCATCTGACAATAGGATGATGGTTAAAGGTGGAAAACACTTAGAGGCTTATGCAAATGCAGACACAATTGTCTTTGATAAGACAGGCACATTAACCAATGCAAGTCCAGTTCTTGAAAAGGTAATTCCTTGCGGCAAATACGAAAGGGATGAGGTCTTAAGAATTGCGGCATGTATTGAAGAGCACTTTGCTCACAGTGTAGCTACTGCAATCGTAAAGCAAGCTGAAAAAGAAGGATTGATACATGAGGAAGACCATAGTGAAGTTGAATACATTGTTGCACATGGTATTTCAACCACTTATGACGGCAAGAAAGCAATCATTGGAAGTAGACATTTCGTAGAGGAAGATGAAGGAATCAAATTTACCAAAAAGCAAGAAAAGATCATTGAAGAGAATATTGAAGAATATTCAGTAATTTACCTTGCAATAGGCAAAAAACTTCAAGGAATTCTTTGTATTGCAGACCCTGTAAGAGAAGAGGCTCATGATGTAATAAGTGAGCTTAAAGAGCTTGGCATTACTAATATAGTTATGCTAACTGGTGACAGTGAAAACGCTGCAAAAAGAATAGCTAGCGATTTGGGAATTACAAGATACAAATCACAAGTGCTTCCTGAAGATAAGGCAAATATCATTCAAGGCATTAAGGATGAAGGCCACCAAGTAATCATGGTTGGTGACGGAATCAACGACTCCCCAGCATTATCTGCTGCAGATGTCTCAGTTGCTATGAGAAACTCATCAGACATTGCAAGAGAGGTTGCAGATATTTCCTTACTTTCAGACGACCTTTATGACTTGGTAACACTTAGAAAGCTATCCACTGGAATGCTTGATAAGATCAATGCAAACTATAGGCATATCGTCATGTTTAATGGGTCCTTGATTGTGCTTGGTGTTATGGGAATCATACCTCCTACAACAACTTCATTACTCCATAACTTGTCTACAATGCTATTTGGAGTAAGAAGCACAAAGTCTGTCCTTCCAGAAGCTGATGAAATCAGAGTCATTGAAGCTGAAGCAAATGACACTGCTTTAATTGGCGAAGCTGGAAAATAAAATTTAGAATATTTGTAAAAATTATAGATTTTTTCTATAATTTTACTTATTTATTTTTATTATGTTAAAACACCAAAAGAACCACACTAAAACCATTCTAAGAAAATAACCAAAAAAACACCAATAACTGTTAAAAAAAACCATTTTAAATAAATAAAATATAAATTATCAAAAATACTTTTTATACACTAAAACTAATTATCAAATTTTAGGCTCTAATTTTTTAATCATAATTGCTAAAAACACAATTATCATAGGGAAAAATAAGCCATACAATATTAAAACCAAATCACCAGGCACCAAATCCCCAATAACAACTGAAGCTGCAAGCAGCATTGTCAATACAATGACTGGCGCCAAAATAGCTAAAAATGTATAGATCATAATGAATGCATTTAACTTTTCACTATACTCCTTCAATTTCATACGCATATCAAAATTCACATCTTCAGCAAGGATATTCAATGAATTTGATAGGTTACTGCCTATTCTTAAGCTGGACAATATTTCAAAAGTTACCCTTGATAATGCCTTAGACTTTACTCTTTTATCCAAATTCAAAAAGGCATTTTCACTAGACTCCCCATATTTAATCTCTTCAAGAACTCTTGAAAATTCTAAGGATAAAACTCCATAATCAGATTCTACAACTGAATCAAGAGCATCAAACAAGCTTTTTCCAGCCCTAAGTTCAGTTGACAACTGTCGTAAAGCATAGGGCAATTCTTTAGAAATAGAAGAATAGTTATTTTCATTTTTGATTTTAGGATAATAAACAATCAAGAAAGCAATCAAAAAAACTGCAATCAAAAGAGCCATAGACAATTCAAAAGATAAAAATAAAGCTATTAAAACACAGATTGAAATAAATGCAATAAAACCTAAAAATATAAGTTTTAATAAATCCTGTGATGATTTGATCTTAAATAATTTATTATTGAGTAAAAAAATAATCATTTTACTTTTTAGCTTAGAGAAGTGATTATCTTCTAAAAAGTAATTATTTCTCCCATTATTTTCACCAAGAGCCTCATTCAAGAAATTCGGATTATTAAAATATTTGTTTTCCAAATCTTCAATGATATTTTCCTTTTTAAATATTTTAAATAAATCAAAATCCGAATCAAATAGATTAAGTTCCCTAAGAGAGCTTTCTTCTTGAGGAGTATTAAGAGATTCTTCTTGGGTGCCATTATCATCATAATTATCATCACTCTTTTTTTCAAAAATAGAAATAAAAGGATTGGATAAAAATAACAATATCTTAATTATCAAATCAGTAAATTGAATAAAAAATTTTTCAAAAATAAGAATCACCTCTCTAGAAATACACACCAAATCATAGGGCATAAGAGTTAGAAAAATGTGTCCATTATAGATTAAATTTTAGAACATTAAAATCCATGAAAAAATTTAAAAAATAAAGTTAATTAAATTAACTGAAACATGAAAAATATTAAAATAATTAATCGGAAATCATATTTAATACATAATTTGGATTAATATAATAATCCTCAAGGACTTTGCCTATATCCTCTTGTGATGAAATGCCATGTTTGACCAAATAGTCTAAAACTTTCTTTCTGTTTTTCCATTCCTCATTTAATATAGAAATATGAACTCCCTTTAGATTTGCAATATTCTCTAAAGTTTTAGAGAGAATGGTGAGATTCTTGAACTCATCCTTTTCACTATCCCACTCAAAGAGTTTACTGAGTTGGATTGTGCCTTCCTCTATTCCTACAACCTCTGCTATTTCGGTAATTCTACGATAGGAAAGTCCATCAGACTTGTAAATCCTTTTTTCCATTATGATAAAGTCAATTGAAGAAATCATTATCTTTGGAACAGACATTGGAGCATTTGTTAATCTAGTTATAGTTTCTCTTGAATTGTTGGCATGCAATGTTCCAAATCCAGAATGCCCTGTATTTAATGCTGTAAATAAGGTTATTGCTTCCTTTCCTCTCACTTCACCAACAATTATCCTATCAGGCCTTTGCCTTAAGGAATTCTTGACAAGATCTTCAATAGTGATTTCCCCTCTGTTTTCAATATTGACAGTCCTAGCTTCCATTCTTAAGATATGTCTATGAGGAATTTGAAGCTCTAAGGTATCTTCAATTGAGATTATTCTTTCTTTAGGATTGATGAAGATTGAAAGGGCATTGAGAAGAGTTGTCTTTCCAGAGCTTGTGCCTCCTGAAACAATGATGTTTGCAGGCTTCACTCCAAGGCCATCAACACATAGCCACAAAAATGAAGCGATTTCACTGTTTAATGTATTGAACCTTATCAAATCGACAATAGTCAATGGATCCTTCTTAAATTTACGGATGGTTATTGTAGGACCATCTGCAGAAAGGGGAGAAATGGTTGCATTAACACGAGAACCATTAGAGAGGCGAGTATCCAAAATAGGGGATTGCTGGTCAATTCTACGATTAGTCTCACGTGCAAATGAGTCAATTATGCTTAAGATCTTTTCTTCCCGTTCAAATACTAAGTCTGTTTCCATCATTCCATATTCTCGATGATAGACAAAGACAGGCTTTCCAACCCCAATTACCATAATCTCTTCTAAGTCATCATCATCTATTAGAAATCCTATCTCGCCATAACCAATAAGCTCCTGAAACATATTTCTTGCCAGCTTATCTTTGTATTTGTCTATTTCTCCCTTAAAAATTGCATAAAACTGAGAGTATTTCTTAGGATTTCCAATATGCTTATACTTGGAA
>ONYG01000062.1 GCA_900321995.1 uncultured Methanobrevibacter sp.
TCTAAAATTTTAATTCCTTCACTTTCAAAAACTTTTTTTGCACTATGTTCAAAAAACTTCATTTTTCTCACTCTAACTAATAAGCATAAAAATTTTTTGTAATTGAATTTTAAAAATACTTATGAATAATAATAAAAATTATTATAAATTGTCTCATATTACAAAGAATTTTACTAATATTGTTAATCAATATTAAAAATTATTAAAACATTTAATAAATATGTAATCGGACAAATTTATTTCTTAAACATTATATAATATGTAATTTATTATTATTAAAATTAATCATAAAAATAGGAAATTTTAGTGTTAATATTATAATATCCATTTAATATTATGCGAACAAAATAGACAATCATAGAAAAAATATGAATAAAAATAATAAGATATCCAGAAAATAGACATCAATAACAATAAAGGGAAAATAAAAAAATAAAAAAATATTGAATAAATAAAATAAATAAAATAAATAAAAAAAGAAATGAATAAAAAAAGAAATGAATAAAAAAAGAAATGAATAAAAAAAGAAAAATAGATAAAAATATCTAAATTAAAGCGTATCCTGCTTCGAATGCTTGAATATTTTTATCTTCAGTGCCTTTTGGAACACTGTCTAAAATAGCTTGTTTTGCAGCGTCTACTGAAACAACTTCAGTAACTTTAACAATAGCACCAATCATAACAATATTCGCCACGATTCTAAGACCAACATCCTCAGTTGCTGTTTTAGTAGCAGGTGCACGATAAAGCTTAATCTTATGTTCTTCTACAAAATCAACTATCTCTTCTTCGACTATCATATCTGGGTCAATAATCAAGATACCTTCATCCTTCAAGTCACCCATATATTTAATCAAAGCCTCATGAGACATAGCAACCAAAATATCTGGACTGGTTACTTTTGGATAGTCAATCTCTTCATCACTGACTACAATTTCAGTTCTAGATGCTCCTCCACGAGCTTCAGGACCATAAGATTGAGTTTGAACAGCATTTATATTATCAAAAAGAGAAGCAGCTTTTCCAATGATAATTCCTGCCATAATAACTCCTTGACCACCAAAACCAGCTATACGAACTTCAGTTCTCATTTAATCCAACTCCTCAAATGCAGACTTAATAGCTAAACCTTTATTGGAATTTTCTTCAACCAATTCCTTAATATTAGCGCTTAACTCTTTATGTGGTTTATTAGTAAATTCACCAACAATGATCTTGCCTTCCAATTCAGATTCATCCATTTTCTCTGCTCTTCTTTTGTTAATGCTGTTTTCCTTAATGTATTGATGCATAGACAATGGAGTTTTCATTTTATTCTTACGTCCAAAGTAAGTTGGACATTGGGAAACCACTTCAATAAATGAGAAACCCTCATTCTCCAATCCTTTTTGAATAGCTTTAGATAATTGTATAGGGTGAGTGGTAGTCCACCTAGCAACATAGGATGCGCCAGCGGCTGAGACAAGCTCTGCCAAATCAAAAGGAAGGTCTCTTGAACCGTAAGGTGCAGTGGTACCAAAACTGCCTTTTGGGGAGGTAGGGCTGATTTGACCACCAGTCATTCCATAAATGTTATTGTTAATACAAATTACAGTAAGGTTAATGTTTCTTCTTGCAGCATGAATCAAATGATTTCCTCCGATGGATGCTGCATCACCGTCTCCAGTGAAAACAACTACATCCAAATCAGGGTTACCGACTTTTAATCCAGTAGCAAAGCTTAAAGCTCTACCGTGAGTGGTGTGAAGTGAATCACATTTTACATAACCTGGAACCCTTGATGAACATCCAATACCAGAAACCATTGCAATATTATCGAAATCAATATCAGTTCCCTCTAAACCTTTGAAGAAAGTGTTCATTACAATACCATTTCCACATCCAGGACAGAATATATGTGGCAACCTATCTTCTCTTAAGTATTTCTTATATGGATTTTCTTGTTTTGCCATTTAAACCACCTATCCTTTTATCTCCTTAATTTTAGCTAATATTTCTTCAGGTTTATGAAGTATTCCTCCAATTTTACCTATTAAATGAACATTAGCTTCACCAGCAGCCACTCTTTCAACTTCATGAACCATTTGGCCCAAATTCATTTCAGGAACAATGATATCCTCTGCAGTTTTTGCAATCTCACGAATCTCTTCTTCAGGGAAAGGCCATGGAGTATCAATTTTAAGGGATCCTACTTTGATACCTTCTTCTCTTGCTTTCTTAATAGCTGCTCCAACAGAACGATATGGAGAACCGCATGAAACAATTACAATATCCGCATCATCACATAGCTCTTTTTTAACAGAACAAATATCCTTTCTATTCATTAAGACCTTATTGCATAGTCTTTCAACTAATTTAGTGTGAGATTCAGGGTCATTAGTATCCGGATAACCTCTCTCATCATGAGTCAAACCAGTTACGTGTATGTTAAATCCGTCACCAAATGCAGGCATAGGTGTTGTGCCACATTCTGGAGCGTCGAAAGGCAAGTATTGGCCATCAACCTTTTCAGGCCTTTTCCTTGCAACGATTTCAATATCATCAGGAATAACTAATTTTTCTCTCATATGCCCTACAACTTCATCAGCAAGAACAGTGACAGGGACTCTGTATTTTTCAGCTAAGTTAAAAGCCTTTATGGTAAAGTCAAAGAATTCCTGGACAGATGATGGTGCTAAAGCGATAGGCTCATAATCCCCATGAGAACCCCAACGTGCTTGCATCATGTCCGCTTGTGCAGACATTGTAGGTTGTCCTGTTGAAGGAGAACCTCTTTGAACATTGATAATTACAATAGGAGTCTCAGTGATAAACCCATAGCCAATATTCTCTTGCATTAAGGAAATACCTGGACCGGAAGTTGCAGTCATTGCTTTCATACCACTCCAAGAAGCTCCTATAATAGCACCAGCTGATGCAATTTCATCTTCCATTTGAACAAAGGAACCTCCATATTTTGGAAGTAAGATAGACATTTGTTCAGCGATTTCAGTAGATGGAGTAATTGGATAACCTGCAAAGAATCTGCAATTAGCAGCAATTGCACCTAATGCACAAGCTTCATTACCTTGAACAAAACGCACTTCAACCATTTATTCCACCTCTTTTTTAACATAAATAGCTTGATCAGGACATGATAATTCACATAAGCCACATTTAGTACATCCTTCTTCATTTTCAGGGAAAGGAAGATATACATTTTTAGTGTTTACCTTATCAGATTTAGAATAAACTTTCTTAGGACATGTAGCAATACAAATATCGCATCCTTTACAAAGCTTTGAATCTATAATAATCATTAAATCAACTCACTAATTAAGAATAAAAGATAATAAATAAATCACTTATCAGAAAATAAAAACAGAAGGGGATTTAAAGATAAATAATTTAATTATCATCTTTTAAACTCAAATAAATACATTATAAAATTTAATTAAATACCTTAAAACATTTCTTAAATTAATCAATTTAGTATTTAAGATATGAATTAACATTATTATTTATGATTTTATTTATTTAAATAATTTATTAATCTATTATAATATATACAAACGGCTAGAAATTAAATAAGTTAATGAATTATTAATTGATAAAAAAGATAAAAAAGAAAAAAAGAAAAAAGAAAAAATAACTAGAGAGATACAAAATAATAAAAAAAAATTAAAAAATACACAAAAATAAAAAAATATAAAAAATAGAAAATAAAAAACTAAAAGAAAAAAACTAAAAAATAATTAAAAAATTAAAAATAATGATAAGGAATGAAGAAATTACTCTATAATATCTTCAACATACATTAAAGGATAATTAAGCTCTTCAATAAACTCTATTCGGATAATAGCCATAACACCATCAACTTTTGAATAGATCTTAACATCCAACATGTCACCACTTAAGGATGTGTATTCAAATTCAGTCATAGCCTTATCTAACCTATCTAAATCTATTGAAACCTCTACTTTATCAATACAAGGTTGCAGCGCAAATGACTCTTCCATAGCTTTTTCCAAACTTGGAATTGTTTTCTTATTAAAGGGTGTTCCTACAAATTGGTGGAACAATGCACCCATACTTATAGCCCCTTCAAATATGGCTCTCTCCCTATTTGAAATATTAGAAAAATATTTTTCCTTTGCATTCATAAAATACCTCAAATATAAATTAAATTAGAATAAACTAAATTAGATTAAATTAAATAAATTAAAGTAATAAACCTTAATTTTAACTAACTCCCATAAGACTGTTCAGCCAGCCTAATTGATCTGCCCAAATTTGAGAAGAAACAGGGAAAATACAGAAATAAGCCAGAATAATAGTTATTATAATAACAACTGCCAAAACAACATTTCTTTCCTCTTTAGGAGTTAAGAATGAAACAATCAAACCTAAAACCAAAAATCCTAAAGTAATTAACCAAGCCCAAGAGGCATGAGGATTTTCATCCAAAGCAGTTTCATTAATCAAACTGGTAGAGTTTAATTGGCCAGTGACAATAAGTCTTTCAGCAGTGGAGCCAATAGGATTACAAGTAATCAAGTAAATATCCTGATTATGAATATCTCCTGTTTCATGACTTTCATTCAAGGCAAAATCATAGGTAGCCGGAACAATTTGAGTGGACTTGTAAGTGTAATTAACCTCACCAATTCCAGGCCATTCAAGTGTTATTACATCTCCCTCTTTTAAAGCGTCTAAACGCAAAAAGGAAGAACCTTGCAAGGTCCTATGCCCAAATAAAACTACATCCCCCTTAGTTGGAATATTAGACATCCCATCAATATAAACACCTTGTGAGATAGAAACATTATTTATTTTCTCAAAAACCCCTATAGAAGGGATAATAACGACAGATGCATTAACCTCTTTAGCTTCAGCCACATTTTTATAAGAGAAGTAATTAACTTCTGTTAAGGCATATAAACCAATGATTAAAAAAGCTATTATAACAATAATTGTATAAGGTCTAATTTTAAAATCCATTTAAATGCACCAAAATTTAAATTTTCATTGTCTACTTTAACTCTATTTTTTATGTTTAATAAATTTAAAGATTTATATGAAAAATTTAAAAATCTACCTAAAAATATGAATTAAATGGAAAAATTAAAAACCTAACCAAAAAATGTAGAGTTTAAATCATAATTATAAACATTATCATAATATGTCTCATTCAATTCACCTACAACCCAATTAGGAGCGAATTCAGTAGGAATTGTTAAAATAAGACTATCCATATTATTTATGACAAAACTGACATCTGCACGTGGAACCTCTAAAAGAACAAGGTATTCGCTATCCAAATCAGCTAAATTAGACATTCTTTCATAATTGGATAATTTTATCCCATAACTGTCCAAATAAGATTCTAAAGCCTTGTCATTATCATAAGAGTTAAATACAGAGGCTTTAAGAAGTTCTTCAACATCATTTGAATACGAACTAGTATTTTCATATGGATTTGTAGTATTTCCTTTAATTATAGTATTGGACTGACTTATAGAACTGTCTATTACACCACTATCCTTAGACCTTAAAATGGCGAGCACTGTAGCACCACTTACATCCGGCTCCCCATTAGATGAAAATTCCGAGCTCTCTTCATTATTTTGACCAATAGGTGCATAAGAAGGACCATCATCAATTGAATCATCAGAACTGGAATCATCGAAGCCATCTGAACTTGACGAATCTGAATTTGGATTTGTCCCATTATCTAAATCTTGATTACTATCATCACCCTCTAAACTGGATGTACCATTAATGGATTGAGAAGAATCAAGATTAGAATCAGAACCGTAAAAGTCAGAATAATTATCGCTTAATGAATAGATATCCACAATCGAACCGACCGAAATCAATCCTGCAGTTGCCTGAAGCCTTGAGATGGATATTGGAACAATAGTTGTGTCCACCTTTTCAAATTGAATATTAGACAAAACTTTAGCATCATTATCCTTAACGAAGTCATTTGCATCCTTTACAGACATTATGATGTTTTTATTTTCATCTCCATAAACCAACATGACCCTTCCAAAATTGTCTTTTGAAGAGACTATCTTAGAACTATGATAATTTCGCCAATCCTTTGTCGCATACATCATGATATCAATTAATTTAAGTTCATCTATATCATTTTCAGATTCGATTTGGCTTTTTAATGTATAAGCATTTTCATGAGCTTCCAAAGGACCCTTATATAGAGCATTCAGTTCATTCAACTTAGCATTTCTCTCCAAATTCAATTCATTCTGAAATGGTTGATAAACAAAGAAATAAAATATTGAAGATGCCAAAACCAAAAATATCAAAATAAAGGCTATTTTCCCAAAACGACTCTTTGAACGGTCATCTTTATCCAATAAACTCTTTTTAAAATTCATCAATTTATCTTTAATGCTGTTTGACTCATGTCTAGAGCCTACATTATTAAAATTATTCTTTGAATTATTTTTATAGTTCTTATCATTATTATCTAAATCATTGCTAAAGAGAACACCATCATTATTATCTAAATCATTGTTAAAGTCATTCTTTGAATAATTCCCATTAAAATCATCATAATTTTTATTATTTTTTCCATTAACTCTATCATACACATTTATATCATCAATACCACCCGATTCCTCTAAATATGAATTCTTAGAACCATTGTATCCTTCATCAATTTCATCATCTCCAAAAATATATTTGGCATATTTCTTATCAATTTCATCTAAACCATAAGCAGAATCATCATTATAATCAAAATTCTCTTGAATGTCATCAATAGAATCAGAATAACTATCCAAATCAGAAGAGTAAGAACCATTATCACCTTCAGCATTTTTCCTTAGGGGAGAGCTTTCAGGAATAATATATTCAATGCTTGATTTATGATTCGAATCATTGGATTTTTTCTTATTAAAGCTATGATTTAAATTTCCCTTAATTCTTGGAGATATGTTCTTAAACTTAGAAATTCCTTTCCTAAAGGAATTAAATCTATCTGTCATATCCACCAAACCTAATGGAACGAGATAAAAATAGAAAAATGGAAAAATAGAATAAAATAATTAAATTTTTTAAAAATAATCATGTAAAAAAAGAAATTAGAAAAAGAACATGAAAAAGTTAAAAAAATAAAAATTGAAAAATGAAAAATAAAAACGAAATAGCTAAAAAACTAAATCAAAAGTGAAAAAAGTAAAAAAATAAGATTTTTCTTACTCTTCAACAGTCTCTTCAATTAATTCCTTTTCATCTTCAACGTCTTCTTCAACACCAACATCCAAATCTTGATCTGCAATTTGATTTATGGTGTCTTTCATAGATTTGAATCTGTCTTTAACACCAGTTATAGAACTGGTTAATTTTTCTCCGGTGATTTCTCTAACATTGCTTACCGTATCTTCAGCCTTATCTTTATCGAATACGACTTCATCACCAATGAAGAACTCTAGGAAAGTCATAAACATATAAATCAATGCGATTATGAACAAAGCTAAAGCAGGAAGATTTAAAGGTCCAATTGAAACATTTATTGGTAAAATCAACAATAAGATCATTAATCCGCCAAAACCAATTAAATAATAATTATCAACTTTCGGATATCTGATAGTACTTATCATCAAGTAAGCTGCAAGTATCATTAATACAGATGCAACAACTATATTGAACAAACCGCTTAAATAATAAGTAACCAATACCATAGCAGTTGCAGGAATTGGAAGGCCGATAAATCCTTTATAATTAATTTTATTTGCAATGACATTATATCTGGTAAGTCTTAAAAGACCTGCCACTACAGTTAATACTGTTACAATAGCCACCAAATAGCCTGCCCATGATGAAATGTCTGCACCTAATGAGAATAACATGGACATTGGGGCTACACCAAATGATACGATATCTGCTAAAGAATCGATATTCAATCCAAATCCTAATGGATCTACACGATTAAGTTTTCTAGAAACCCATCCATCTACAGAGTCAAAAACAACTGCAATGAGCACACATACAGATGCAATTGTTAAATTGTTATTAATAACCATTAAAATAGCTAAAAATCCGAATACTAAATTCAAAATAGAAATAGCATCAGAAATTGCTAAAAAATATCCCATTCCAACACTTTTTAATTTCATAATTTGACTCCAATAATACTTTAAACAAACTCCTTTATTAATTTTTCTAAAAAAGAATTATAATCATCTTAAATTTAATATAAATAACTAATTGACATCAATATTGATATCAGATTGAAATTTACAAAGTTAAATCAATTTTACAACTTTTAAACAATTTTTTTAAAGGAAACAAAATTTTTAAAATCTGACAATTTTGACTCCAATTAAAAAAATTAATATTAACTTGTAAAATAAAGTTCTTAAAAAAATTTAATTAAACTAAACAATCAGATAAAAGTCATGGATTCATTCACAAATTCTCTTAAGAAAATATAAAAAATAAATTTGAAAATTTTCATAACCCTATCTTTATTATACTTTATTATTTATATCACTCATTAGTATTAAATTTATTCTATTTTTTTTACCATTGGCTTAATTTTTCATACAAATTAACATCAATATAATAAGATATTCTAATAAAATAAAACAAAATTTATAAGATACTAAAAACAAACATTAAAATATATTAGGAAAATGCCTATTATTTAATAGTTTAAGACTCAATGATTAAATTATTAATAAAGATTGTGTAAAGATTTTTAGGAATATTTTAAAATGATATTCCTTAGAAAATAAGTTCGACTTATTAGTTGTGTGAGCAAATGATAGAAGATAGAATTCGAATCCTTAGAAGAGCTGCGCAAATCTCTTCAAGTGAAAGAAGTGAAAAGGTTTGGTGTATCATAGCAGGCAATGATAGGCTTGTTGATGACATTGCATATAATGCAATCACCGCAAAAGATAGAGTGCAAATCCTTTTTAGAGAAAGCATATCTATTTCTTCAAAGCACAGCTATAAAAAGTTCGACTGCATACTCCTTAAAGGGGAAACATTAAAGATAAGCGAATTGAATAATAAAACCCGTGAAGAGGGAGGAGCATCCTTACAAATCACATCTACTTCCATAAACAACCAACCAAACTTATTGGTAGTCATCGGACCTGAAGATTATATGAAAAAGTTTGTTGGCGAGACTAATAGGCACAATGTTAAAATAGACATTTTACTAGAAGATCACACTACAGGATTCATTAAATCCGAACCAAAAACCAATTTTAGGTTACCATCATTCTTAACAAGCACATTTACACCAATATTAGACACTAGCGAAGTCATATTATCCGCACTGCTAATTTCAGTTACTGATGAAGATGATATTGAAAAAGTAAAATCCATTAGTCAGAATAATCACCTTTTCGGAATCGATTTAAAAACAACTATCCAAGACAAGGAAAAAAGTAAAATCGAAGCTAAAGACACAGAAGAAAAAGAAGAGAAAGAAGAAAAAGAAGAGAAAGAAGAAAAAGAAAACGAAGAAAATTCTGAAAATAAAGAAAATAAAGAAAATAATAGCGAAGAAAAGGATGAAAAAAAGCAAGAAAAAAATAAAGAGACTAATGAAGAAAATTAAGATTAGTAATTAAAGAATAATAAAATAAAGAATAGTAAAATAAAAGAAAATTTTACTATAGCCCATACTCTTTTTTAAATATCTTTTTAAAATAAAAAATTCTAATTTTTAACCAAACTATTAAAATATCAACAAATCCTCATTCGAAATACTATTTCTAAAAAATCTAAAAAAAATACTATTTCTAAAAAATACTAAAAGAAGAAAACAAAAATACTATTTTTAAAATCATATCATAAACATGAAAATTATCTTAAAAAAATTGAAAAAATTAAATAAATAAGACAAATATACAAAAACTTATTATTAATAAAAATAATAAATATATAATTATTATAAATTACTTCAATCAATTTTTATAAATTTTAAAGCAAAAATGAAATTTTATTCAATTAAAAATTTTAATAAAAATTTTAAAAGAATAATATTTCATGATTATAAAAATTGGCATGAGTGAAAAATATATTATTTTAATTATGGAGGAATAAAATTGAGTATTTTCGGAAATGAAGACGCTATGGAAATTGAACCAACTAGAGTCGTAAAAAATAGTTTAGGTATCGACTTAGGTACATTAAACACTGTAATTGCTAAACCATCAGGAGACAAGTTTGACTTATACCAAATCCCTTCTGTTGTAGCAGTTAAAAAAGATGATCCTACCGCTGTATTGGCTGTTGGAGAAGAAGCTAAAAAAATGTTAGGAAGAACTCCTGAAGACATTGTAGCTGTTAGACCTTTGAAAAAAGGTGTAATCGAAAACATTGCACAAGCACAAGCTTTACTCATTAGAGCAATGGAAATTGGTATTAATGAGGGAGAAACCGTTGGAAGAATCGTTATCGGTATTCCTGGTGACTCTTCTGAAGTGGAAAAGAATGCTGCTGAAGAAATCGGTAGAAAAGCAGGTGCTGAATATGTCTTAGTAATCAGTGAAGGATTAGCTGCAGCTATCGGTGCAGGATTACCTATTGCAGAACCAAACGGAACCATGGTTTTAGATATTGGTGCTGGATCCACTGACCTTGTTGTAATTTCCCTTGGAGGAATCAACGACATTGAAACCGTAAGATATGGTGGAGACGACATTGACAACAGAATCGTAGAGTTAATCGAAGAGAAATACAATGTTGCAATCAGTATCCACGATGCAGAAGCTGCTAAGATTGAAGTTGGTATGATTCACTGCAGTGAAGAATTTGAAAACTTAAATTATGAAGTAATCGGTAAATCATTAGAAACCAACAGACCTAAAAAGGTAGTAATTGACTCCATGTTAGTTGCAGATGCAGCAGAACCAATCATTAAAGAAGTAATTGGTGGATTAAACCTTATCTTAGAAAGATTGCCTGCTGAATTAATGATGGGTATTTATACCAACACTGTAGCAGTTGGAGGAAGTTCCAGATTAAGAGGTCTTAAAGAAAGAATCTTTGATGAATCTGAAATTCCTATCAAAGTATCTGATGACCCAATGACAGTAGTGGCTAAAGGAACTGCTATTGTTGCTGCTGAACCATTAGCTTTAGAACCAGAAGTACGTTTAAAAGCTATGAAATAGATAAGTAAGCAATTAATAAAATTTAAAACAGAAATTATTAATTTCTAGCGTTCTATTTCTAAAATACTATGAATTGTTTTTACAATTCATAATATTCCTTTATTACCATACCACCAACTATTAAACTTTTTAACACAAATTAGACAACTATTTATTTTGAATCACTGTTTTTATATTAACGAACTAAATATGAAATATCTAAAATTTTCATATCAAATCAATATTGATGTGACTTGATATTAAAAAACAAATATTTTACAAAACTATTTAAGATATAAATAAATAAGTATTAACAAAAAGAATAAAAACTTTTTATCAAACTTATGGAATTACACTATGAACACATTAGGATTAGATGAAGCAGGTAGAGGACCGGTTCTTGGACCAATGGTAGTTGCAGGAATCGTCATACCTGAAAAGAAAGAGAAGATAATTGAAAGAATGGGCGTAAAAGATTCTAAAAGAGTTACTCCGAAAAGAAGAGCTGTGCTATATAGAAAACTAACTAAAATGTTTGAATATGAAACTGTTGAAATAAGCGCTAAAGACATAGACATTTTAAGAGCAAAAGGAGTCAACTTAAACCAGATTGAAAAGTTAGCCATGATGAGAATAATGGCAAAGCTAAAGGCAGACAGAATAATTATTGATTCACTTGACATAAAGGAAGGAAGATTAGAAGAGGAAATGCAGAACTTCGTAGGAGAAAACAGTGAAGTCATTGCAGAACATAAAGCAGATGATAAGTATTTAGTGGTTGGTGCTGCATCAATTATCGCAAAAACAAGAAGAGATGAATTAATAGATCAAATTAACAAGGAATATATTAAATCCACAGGCGACAAGAACGGCATAGGTTCAGGTTATCCAAGCGATCCAAAAACAAAAAACTTCTTAAAGAATTATAGATATGATGAAATGCCTGATTTTGTTAGAAGAAGTTGGGGAACCGTTCAAAGAATAAAAGAAGCCGAAGAAGCTGAAAAACTTCAATAAAAATAATTTGAGTATAAAAAACTAAAAAAAGCCAATAAAATAAACTAAAAAATAAAATAAACTAAAAAATAAAA
>ONYG01000060.1 GCA_900321995.1 uncultured Methanobrevibacter sp.
CCAGTGATTTCACCGAATTTTTTAACAGGAGCTTGACCGTATTGACGGGTAGCTACTACTAAAATGTCATCTGGGTCGTATTTTGCTAAGAATTTAGCAACTGCTCTTAATCTTTCGTCGGTTTTGCGAACATCTAAAACGTATAAACCATCAGATCTTACACGGAAGATGTATTTTTCCATATCGTGAGTTTTTTGTTGGGTACCAATGTGTAACCCAGCAGCTAAGTAGTTATCTAAAGGGATTAATAAATCTGACACTATATCACCTATATAAATAAAAATTTTTTCTATAAATTATAAATATTTCATAAAAACACTCTTAAAAATATCATTAATATCAAAAAATACTATTATGAATGTTTTTATAATAAATTAAATTATAATTAACTTTCTTTTTTTTAAAAAAATATAAAAATAGAATTCGATTTAATCTAAAGATTAATGAACTCTATTTAAACAATAAATCTATTCGTCTTTGATTGTAATACATTCGTTAGGGCACATGTCGACACAAACTTCACATAAAGTACATTCGTCTTCATGATCAGTTACAATTTTGTCTCCGTCTAAGGAAAAGATTTCCATAGGACACATGTCTACACATTCACCACATTCTGCATTTTCACATTTACTTGCATCAATTATTACAGTTGACATTTTTACACCATTTTCTTCTTTTTATTAATTATAATTTAATTAATAAACTTGACAGATAACATATCTGAATACATTAAATGTATAGCCTATTAATAAATTACCTATTTAACTTAAAAATAAACTATATTTTATTGCTTAGGTCCAATTAAGCAATATTAGTTTTAGTTTATTTTTTGAGTTAATAAACTTAACTATTTTTTTATTAGCCTAAATTTCTTTATGCCAATAAATTAAAGCCTATAATTGTAAGAAATCGCTAAAAGGCTTACAATTATTAAATAATGAATTTAAATAAATTTATTATAAAAAATTTATAATAATAAATAATTAAATTATCATGAATTTGAATTTATTAAAATCTTACAAAACTTTGAAGAATTAAATCAAATCATTCATACGAGGATTTGATAGTTCCTCTTCGATTCTAATAAGCTCATTTAATTTTGCTATTCTTTCTCCACCAATTGCACCAGTCTTAATCAAAGGAGCACCGAATGCCACTGCCAAATGAGCAATGGTTTCATCACAAGTTTCTCCAGACCTATGAGATACAACAGGTAGGATATTATTTTCTTTAGCCAATTTTACGGTTTTATAAGTTTCAGTGAGAGAGCCTATTTGGTTAGGCTTGATTATAATGGCATTTGCAGCCTTTTGTTTGATGCCCTCTTCAAGAATATTGGAATTGGTTACAAACAAGTCATCACCACAGATTAGGCATTTCTTTCCCACTTTTGCAGTGAGTTGGGAAAATCCTTCGAAATCCTTTTCATCAAATGGATCCTCAACATAGAACATGTTATAAGTTTCAATCAAGTCTTTTACATATTCAACTTGTTCGCCTACGTCCCTTTCAATATTGTCTTGGCCATAGACATACTTTTCCTTTTCACTATCCCAAAATTCAGAGGAAGCCATATCTAAACCAGGTCTGATTAAAATACCAAGTTCATCTCCAACTTCTTCACATGCTTGGGCTTGGATTTCCAATGCTTGATCATTAGTTATATTAGGAATCCAACCGCCTTCATCTCCTTTTCCACCAGTAAAATTAGGGTCTTTTTTAGAGATAAGTTCCTTTAATCTTTTATGAACAGCAACATTTGCAAATACAGCTTCAGCCACATCATTAGCACCTACAGGAACAACAAGGAATTCTTGTATGTCCGGTGCATTAGGACCTGCATGAGCCCCACCATTCATCATATTGCCTAATGGATAAGGCATTTCCTGAACGAAATTGCCTCCTAAAAAATTATAGAGAGGCAAACCATAGGACATTGCAGCCGCTTTAGCTGCAGCCATGGAAACAGCTACAGTGGTATTGCCACCAATAGCAGACATGTTATCTGTTCCATCAATTTCCATTAGAACTTCATCAATATCTTCTATATCTTCAGCAGCTATTCCAATAAGTTCAGAGGAAATTAAGTCTTCCACTTCACTAATTACTTGATCGACTCCTCCTTCGGGAAAAGATACAACTTCTCTTGAACCTGTACTTGCACCGCTTGGAGCAGCAGCTCTTCCAAATCCATTCCAAGTAATTATATCCACTTCTACAGTGGGATTTCCTCTACTATCCAAGATCTTTCTAACACGAACATCTTCGATTACACTATCCAAAATAACACCTCTTAAAGGTTAATTAAAGTGTATCTAAATTTTTTATATGCATAACCTTCCTAAGATCATATTTCAGACGTGATTTTCAAAATTGAGATTTAATTAATTTAAATATAAAATTAAATTATTTTAGTCAATTTTACAGCAAATTGCCTATTTATAATATTAATTATATATTATCTTTAATTTTATTATCCTATCTAATATTAGCTTAAAATCATTAATTTCTAATTTAAACTAAATTAATTGATAATTAAATTAAATTAATTAATTTTACCTGCCAATTCAAAAAATCTCTCGAATTCGTCTTACCATAAAATCTATAATGGATTAAATATAATCATAAAAAAACTAGAAGGTTGATTTATAGATTGCATATGATATTCTTAATTTAAGAAATAATAAATAAATTTTAAATGAATTTAATGAATGAATGAATTAAATGATTTAAATAATTTATTTATACTATTATTAAGTTTCTTATTATTTAAATACTTAATTGTAAATTTGTGTTTTTTAGCAATAAATATTGCCTTAATAATGATTTAGCAATTTAAAGTTCTGCTAAAACTTTTCTTTTTTAAAATGATAATGATAAAAAAGAATAAAGATTAAAGAATAATAAATTATTCTTTTGGTCTAACATCTAAAGGCATAATGCCTAATTCAAGTTCCTTAGCAGCTATATCAATAGGATCAAGAGATTTGGCATTTTTGATAAACTTTTTAAGTTCATCATTTTCCATAGGTTTAGCGCCCATAGAAAGTTGAATTGCTCTTGCGCCTAAGATTCTTGCTTTTTCAAATCTTGTTAATTTTTTATGATTTAGAGAACTTGCTGATTTTTTTGTAGTACTTTTTTTTGCAGCCATTATTTAACTCCTAATTATTTATAAAAATAATTAATAGCATAATAATAAGCTATTAATAAAATTTAATAGCCATTTAATTTCTCATGATTAAGGATATTTTAAGAAATTAATTCAAATAATCTTAATTCTTTAATTAAGGATATTTTAAGAAATTAACAAAATACAAACTTAATCATATGTTTTGAATAATCAAATTTAAATAAAAAAATTAAAAAAATATTAAAAGGATTGATTATTCCCAAGTTTCAACATGAGAAATTAACATTCTTCTACAACAATATCTAGTAATACCCATATCATCTAAAATATCTTTTGAATCTTCACCATCAGCTAATCTGCTGTTATATTCATCAAAATATGCAGAAACGGGTTTTCCACAACTTATACATCGTATAGGTATCATATAATCATCATTTCCTTTTTAATATAATATTATTTTCATATGAAAATAATTTAATTTAATTTTACAGCTTAATTTAAAATGATCAATTGAAAAAAATAAATATTTTTATTAACCAATATGAGAATGGATTCACATATGAATAAAAATATTATTTTAATCCATCAATCCAATAAATACAGAATTGATTTTTGCAAATAAAATCAAATGAGGATTTTAAATTAAATTATTAATTTAATTAAATTAAAATCCAAAGGATTCTTATGCAAAAATATGCAATGATATGCAATTATCTGTAACTTTTTTGTTTACGAGCTCTAGCTCCAGGACCACCGTATTTCTTAGGTTCAGAACGTCTTGGGTCACCTACTAACATGGTTCTGTCGTATTGGGTATATACTTCTTTTAAGTCCATGTCTTGAGTCCATTGTACTAAACCTTTTGCAATTACCATACGTGCAGCTTCAGCTTGGCCCATAACTCCTCC
>ONYG01000094.1 GCA_900321995.1 uncultured Methanobrevibacter sp.
AAGAAGAAGAGGAAGAAGACATCGAGGAAGTTAAAGAAGACTTAGAGGAAGAAAATGAGTCTGAAGATAAAGATAGCGAAGAAGGCTCTGAAGATGGGTCTTAAGTACGCTGTCGCTAATAAAGTTTTAGATAATCATAAACATTTAAAAAGAATAGCAAATGTTTTTTTATTTAAATAAGTTTAATGATTTATTTTAAGCCTTAGACTTAATAAGGTTTCTTTAACTTTTATATTAAGGTTTAATCCTTTTAAGGGCTTTTTAAGCCTTTATTTATTTAAGGTTTATTTCTTAAATCATTAATTCATTTTTTTTTAAAAGCAATGTTTTTTCTTTTTAATAAATTTTCTAACTTAGTTTTATCTTAGAATTAAGACTTTTTAGAATATTTAGATAAAATAGTTATTATTATTTTTTTAATTTTTATCTTTAATTTTTTAATTTTATCTTTTTTATCTTTATTCTAAAAATATCTAAATTCTAATTTATTTAATAAAATACAGTTAATATTAGTTTAATCTGATATTGATTGTTATTAGTTTTAATTATCAAATTATTGGTGATTTCATGGTAAATGTAGATGATGCTATAATTGCAAGATTAGAATCTCATGGAGAAAAATTTGAAATTTTAGTTGATCCTGATTTGGCTGCAGACTTTAGAAATCCAGATAATGAAAAAGAGATTAATATTGAAGATATTTTAGCTGTTGAAGAAATATTCAAAGATTCCAAAAAAGGTGACAAGGCTTCTGAAGAGTCTATGAAAAAGGTCTTTGAAACAAGTGATGTTTTGGAAGTGGCTGAACAAATCCTTCATAAGGGAACTGTTCAATTGACTGCAGAACAGAGAAGACAAATGCAAGAGGATAAACGTAAGCAAATTATCAATACAATTGCAAGAGAAGGTATTAATCCGCAAAACGGTCTTCCTCATCCAGCAGTTAGGATAGAAAATGCTATGAATGAAGCTAAAGTCAAAGTCGACCCATTCAAATCTTTAGATGAACAAGTTCAAATTGCTCTTAAAGCAATTAAAGTGTTAATTCCAATTAAATTTGAAAAAATTAAAATGGCTGTCAGATTACCAAGCACTGCTGCAGGCAATGCTTATTCTGCAATTCGTCCTTATGGAAAAATCTTGAATGAAGAATGGCAACAAGATGGTTCCTGGATTGGAATTATAGAAATGTCTGGTGGTCTTCAAGATGATTTTAATCATAAAATGGCTTCTATCTCCGGAGGAGAAGCTGAAACTAAAGTAATTAAATAATTTATTAATTATTTCAAATAAGATTATGATAATCAAATAGTTGTATATGTTTTTAATTGTATTGTAGATGTTTTAGTGTGTATTTGATTATAAATGAATTAATTCTTTTTTGATTTAACTTATAATTTATCTATAATTACTTTTTTATGTAGTCGAATATTTTTATATACTCTTATAGGAAGTATATGTATGATATATGTGAATGAGAAAGATTTAGTAGTTCCTGGAGAATTATTAGCAGAGGATGATTATTATTCAGGAAGAGGAACCTTTGAAGATGATGGAAAGATATGTTCCAAACTTTTAGGTTTAGTTTCTTTAAGAAATAAGAAAATAAGTGTAATTCCTCTTAAAAGCAAATATCTTCCTAAGAAAGGAGATGTTGTTATTGGTAAAATCGATGATGTAAGATTTTCCATGTGGGGTGTTGATATAAACTCACCTTATTCTGGAATTTTACCAGCATCTGAAGTATTTGGAAGAGAGAAAAAGGAATTAAGTAGAGTTTTCGACGTCGGAGATGTTCTTTTCTTAAGAATTGTAGATGTTGACGAAGTTAAAAAGGTTAAATTAGGATTAAAAGGCCGTGGAATGGGCAAATTTAGAGGAGGAGTTATTGTAGATATTGCTCCAACTAAAGTGCCTCGTTTAATTGGTAAGAAAGGTTCTATGATTAACATGATCAAGGATAAAACTGGCTGTAAGATTGTTGTAGGTCAGAATGGTCTTGTTTGGGTAAAAGGTAATGAAGACATGGAACAAATCGTTAAAAACATTATCAAATTAATCGAAAGAGAAGCTCATACC
>ONYG01000087.1 GCA_900321995.1 uncultured Methanobrevibacter sp.
ACATTTAGACAATTCAAGCTTAGACGGAAGAACTGTTTCAATATCTCCAGGCTCAATATCAACAGGCACCATAAGAGTCTTTACTCTTCCCTTACCTGCTTGAGCTACTGCATTTGTAACAAGAGTGTCTGAAATTCCATAAACAATCTTAGCAACAGTATTTGCAGTGGCTGGAGAAACTATAAGAGCATCATACTTTCCAAGAGATAATCTGCCAGTAATTGGGAAACTAAATTTCTGATTGGAGTCTGTAGCCAACTCCTTATATCTTCCACCAGTTACAGCTTCCACCCGTTCATAAAGGCCATACATTTTCAATACCTCTTCTGAAGCCTGTGATAAAAATACGGTTATGTCATGGTATTGGGCCACCTCTTCCATAGCTTCAACGCTTTCCCTAAGCAAATGTCCTGCACCTGTAAAAGCCCATCCTATTCTCATTTTAAAACTCCAATTGAATAAAATCTATAAATATAAAAAATTTTGTTAAATAAAAATCAATAATAATTAATTCTGTTAAATAAATCGTAAATAAGATTAATTTAATTAATAGAATCCAAAAATAATTTATAATTTAAAAATATATAAAAAAAGAAAAAATTCAGTCAAAAGACTGAATATTGATTAGGAAAAATACCTAAAATTGAAGGTATTTATAACCTTCTTCCTCTTTGAAAGCGTAGTGAATTGTTCTGTATTGAGACATGAATTCAGTGACTTCATCCTTAATGTCAACTTTGTCACCTTCAGCCACTCTCCAGATAAATTCAGCAACTTCTTCCATTTCTTTCTCTTTCATTCCTCTTCTGGTAATTTCTTGAGTACCGATTCTGATTCCAGAAGGATCATCACTATTGTTTACATTATCACCAGGAATAAGGTTTTTATTGAGGATAATATTGTTTAATTCTAATTCTTTAGCTAAGATGGTAGCTCTTTTAACATCTCTAACATCCATAGCAACTTGGTGAGATTCTGTATATCCTAAGTCTTCACAGAATACATTGAATCCTTGTTCTGCAAGTGCTGCTGCTAATGCCTTAGCGTTTTTGATGGTTTGTTTAGCATAATCTTCACCAAACTCAAGCATTTCTGCAGTAGCGATTCCTAAACCAGCTAAGTGGTGTAAGTGATGGTTACTTACTACTCCAGGGAATACAGCATTATCGATTAATTCCTTATTTTCTTCTTGGGATAAGATAATTCCTCCTTGAGGACCTGGGAATGTCTTGTGGGTACTTCCCATTAATACTTCAGCTCCTTCCTTTAAAGGGTCTTGGAACTGTTTACCTGCAATTAATCCAAGTACATGTGCACCATCATACATAATGGTTGCTCCAACTTCCTGTGCAGCGTCAACAGCTTCCTTTACAGGGTGTGGGAATAAGAATAAACTTCCTCCGAAGAGAATGATTTTTGGTTTTTCCTCTAAAATCATCTTATTCATTGCATCAATATCGATGTTCATAATTTCTGGATTGAAAGGATGTTCTAAGGTTTTTAATCCTCTAATACCTGCTGCACTTACATTTGCATGGCTGATATGTCCACCGAATGGAATATTCATAGCCATCATCTTATCTCCAGCTTTAGCAAAACCGAAGAAAGCTGCGAGATTTGCAGTTACACCAGATACAGGTTGAACGTTTGCATAAGTACAGTCATAGACTTCTCTTGAAAGTCTTTTTACAATGTCTTCAATTTCATCGATGTATGTGCATCCTTGATATAAACGTTCAAATGCTTGTCCTTCTGCATATCTGTGAGCTAAGTCAGAAGCAACTGCAGAGGTAACTGCATTACTTGTAGTGTTTTCACTAGCAATAAGGTTTATGCTATCTCTCATCCAGTTATTATGGGTTTCTATTAATTCGTTAAGCTTATTAACTTCAGATTCGTATTGATACATTTAAATAACACCTATATTTTTTATAAATAATGATCAATTAATATAATTTTGATTTAAATAAATTAATGATTAAATTGAAAGAATACTCAATTTAAGTTAAATAATAAGAAAATTATAAAATCATGAATTGAATAAAAAAATTTTTCTTATAAAATTCTTATTAATATAAAATATAATTTTTAAATTAAATAAAACTTTTTATTGAAACTAAAAAAATGAACAATAAA
>ONYG01000204.1 GCA_900321995.1 uncultured Methanobrevibacter sp.
AAGTACACCATCAACAGTACAAGCTGCTAAAATACCAGCTTTCATAGCTGCTTTTACAGATTCTTCATCTACACCGTCAATAACGATTTCAAATACACCATCAGCGTCTTCTCTAATGTCAGAGTCAACTTGGTCTTTTAAGGTTACACACATTTTTTCGTTAGTGGATGCGTTTAAGAATTTAGCGTATTTGTTGGAACCTACTTTGGAACCGGATGCAACCATACCGCCAGGGAATGGAGTGATAGTACCAGGTACATTTTTAATAGCATCTACAGCCATTAAAGCTGCTTTTACACCAGTCATTTGGTCTTTTGCTAAAATGAAGAAGTTTCCTCCAGCTACACCATCTTTGTAACCGAATTCAGATTCAACTAAGAAGTCACCAGACATGATTGGGATAGAGTGTACTTTTCTGCCGTCAATACAGCATTCTTTTTCGAAACCGTCACCGAAGAATTTGAGTTTGTTACCAGTTTTTAAGGTTTCTTCTGCATCAAGTAAGTTAAATGCAGCTGCAGTAGGAGCGGTTAATACACACATACCGATTCTTTCCATTAATTCATGATCGAGAGCTTTTTTACCGCCTTGGCAAATCATAATTGCGTAACCAGGTCTTCCGTCAGGAGTACATTTAGCTGGTACAAAACAGTCAATACCTGCTTCTGCAGGACATCCAATTACAGAAGTTCCGTAACCGGTTGCTTCAGTTGCTGCGATTTTTGCTAATTTAGGAGTTGCTGCAGTTACTAAAATTCTAGTTACTTTAATTCCGAATCCTTCTGCGTAAGTATCTTTAATTTCTACACCATTAATTTCCATTATTTCACCATGTAAATAATTTTATTAAAAAAATTAGAATAAATTAAAATTTGAAAAAATATTAAATTATCTAATTTAATCTAATGATTAAATATATAATTTATAATTAAATAAAGTTTCCTATTTAAACTTAAAATTATCAAAATAGTTCAAATATTAAGAAATAGTTTCATAGCAATGAAATAGAATAAACTAAAATAAAAATAGATAAAAAAAGAAATTTAAAAAAAATCATGACATAAAGAATAAACTAAAATAAAAATAGATAAAAAAAGAAATTTGAAAAAATGTTAACTCAAAGAATAAAATAAATAAAATAGAATAAAAAAAGTATTAAACTTTCTCTTCTAAAACTTCTTTTTCTAGAGACTCACTATCAGATTCCTCATCTTCAGAAACCTCTTCAATAGTTAAAGAGCCATCTTCAGAAGATTTTACATCAGAATCTTCATCAAGGTCTTCACGGATTTCATCTAAAAGCTCATCACTTACCTCAGGCTCCTGATTCTCTTGAGACTCTGCAAGTTCCATAGATTTATCCAATACAGATGCACCATACATAGGAAGGACAATGAATCCTAAGAAAGTGGTCATCCAAAATGAGATTAACCGTTCTACAACAGTAGCTGCTGCACTAATTGAAGGAGTGATTCCAGCACGGGAATAGAATAGAATCATAATTCCATCAACTGCTCCAAGACCACCAGGCAATAGAGGAATCATACCAACTAATGAAGCCAAGATAAACACTTCACCAATAACAATAGGAGAGACATGTGCTCCAAATGCTAAAAAGACAGTGTAAACTCTTAAAATCTCAAAAATCCAAATTATAAAGGACAATGGTAAAGCATAATATATGATTGACTTATCTCTGATAAGATTGTTCATAGTTGATTGGAAGCCCATTACCGCTTCGACTATCCTTTTTTCAGTGTCTTCATCAAACTTCTTATAGAACCTTTTAACTATTCTAATGATCCAACGAGTTAATTTCACACCAAATGCCCTATTGACACAAACATAGATAAGCAATATCACAAGAAAAGTTATTGCAACCACACAGGCAACCAAAAGAACAATCCAAGTAATATCTAATGAAAAACTTAAGATAATACCAATAATTGTTAGAATAGCCAATATAACAAATGGGAATGTGTCTAAAGCCCTGTCAGCAATTACAGTAGCGAAAGTGTCTTCAAAAGGATATTTTCCTTCTTTAGCCAAGATATAAGCTCTGACAGGCTCTCCTCCACCACGACCACTTGGAGTCATGTTGTTAACTGCCAAACTTACTAAAACCATAGGAAGTAACTTCTTAATACCTAAGGACATATCTGCAGTCTTATTAATTATATGCCAACGTAATGTGTATAGATAATAAGTAAATACCTGTAAAATAACAGCCAATAAAACAAACCATAAATTAGACAATTTTAATGCTTCTATAACCTCATCTATACCAATGAAGTACAGCATTACTGCCATAATGATTAAACCAAATCCTAAAAATATAAGCAATTTCTTATTTTTCATTTTATCAGCTTTTATAATTAGTTAAAAAATAGTGATTTTAAAAAATCATTTTTAAATACTACATTATTAAATATTTATTACATTTTATTTATACTTATTATTTTATTACAGAAAAAGATATGAAATATGTTGGAACATAAGTAGAAAAATGCTAATAAAAAAATATAGAATATATTTGAGAAAAGTTAGAAAAATTGTTCGAATAAAATATTATAATCATGATAATTTAATTAAGTATAGATAAAATTTAAATATATAAAAATCAAATGAATATTTGTATGAAAAGGAAATATATCACTAAAGCAGATTTGTTAGTTGTGTGCCACTACCTTGGCTACATAATGCAAGGGTTAGGCATTGTATTATTATTGCCAATCATAGTAGCATTAATCTATGGAGAGTACATTAATACAGCTGCTTTTATAATTCCATGTGCCATTTCACTTGGAATAGGTACTTTTTTTGTTAAAAGATTCCAAAACTACACAAAACTTAGATTAAAGCATGGAATGGTTATTTCCTCATTTGCCTGGTTGTGGGCTTCACTTTTAGGCGCTACAATTATGGCTATTTCATTAGATATTCATTTTGTTGATGCTCTTTTTGAAAATATGTCTGCATGGACAGGAAGCGGAATGACATTTTTTGTAAATGTGGAAATATTGCCTAGATCAATCTTATTCTTAAGAAGTTTAGAACAATGGATTGGTGGTTTAGGAATCGTAATCATATTTATCGGAATATT